>NZ_CAXGSH010000086.1:0-17373 GCF_964012375.1 uncultured Salinisphaera sp. | reverse complement strand
CTGCGTTGCCGAGCTTGACCTGCCAATGAGGCAGGCGCTGCGCTCGGGCGCCTTGCCGCAACGTCTGTGAGGACTCGAACGCGAACCGCGAGAGGTTGTGCAGAGCTTCCCTGCCACGGCTGTGACCGGCTGAATGCCTGAACCGCGGGCACACGCCCGGTATTCGGGCGTGCCGCGGGCCCTGGCCGGTTGCAAACGCGCCGGCTACGCCGTTTGCGCGGCCCGCCTGTTGTGTTCACGTTCAGCCGCAGCCGCGCTGCGATTCATCGAGCGCACAAAAAGAAAGCCGCACGATGGCGGCTTTCTTCTTAACGGTTATGCGTCGTGCGAGCGCTTAGAAGCGACGCGGACCGCGCGGACGATCGTCGCGCGGACGGGCTTCGTTCACCCGCAGGGTGCGACCACCGAGATCCTTGTTGTTCATGCCTTCGATGGCCTGTTTGGCATCGTTGTCGTCCGGCATTTCCACGAAGCCGAAGCCGCGCGAACGGCCGGTCTCGCGGTCCATGATCACCTTGGCCGACGATACTTCACCGAACGCTTCGAAAGCGCCCCGGAGTTCGTCGTCATTGGTGTTCCACGACAGATTGCCCACGTAAATATTCATCTCGACTGATCCTAGCGATACCGTGTCATTATTTCTGAAAAACCGTACGGACTCGTCAACGACACCAAACTAAGACCAACGGAGAACGGCCAAGCCGAACAATTCCGAGTCTACATATTTTTCGCTGCTTGCAATAGCTCAATGCGAAAAAAATTTCAAGCATTCCAAACCGCCCGCAAGCCGGCGTGTCCGGCCGTTGCGGCGGTGTGACGTAATGCTAGCTGCAATTCGGCTTGTTGGGCGCCTGCTGGTAGAGCTGCATGGCCTGGTTCATGTGGCTCTCCAGATTGTTGATCCGGTGCTGGTTGGACGGATGGGTCGACATGAATTCGGCCGGCTTTTCGCCGCCGGCCGCGGCCATGTTCTGCCAGAGCGCAACCGACTCACGCGGGTCGAAACCGGCCCGCGCCATCAGTTCCAGCCCGATCGTATCGGCTTCGCTTTCCTGGGTACGCGAAAACGGCAGCAGGATGCCCACTTGCGCGCCGAGGCCGAGCGCCGACATCACGGCCTGGTTGCCGCCCCCGCCGGAGCCACCCAGAAAGGCCGATACCACCTGCAGACCGCCCTGGGTCGCGGCCTGCTGCGATACGCGTTCGTTGCCGTGGTCGGCTAGTACGTGCCCGACCTCGTGACCGATGACCGCGGCTAGCTGATCGTCGGTCTTGGCCACGTCCAGCAGGCCGGAGTAAACGCCGATTTTGCCGCCGGGCAGCGCGAAGGCGTTGACCTGGTCGTCCTTGAATACCGTGACTTCCCATTCGCCGCCGGTCACGCGCGTGATCGCGTCGGCCACGCACTTCACGTAGCGATTGTCCGCAGTGCTGGTATCGATCGGCTCTTCCTGCTTCATCTGCTGATAGCTCTGGATGCCCATCTGCGCAATCTTCTCCTCGGAAAAGAGCTTGAGCTGGTTGCGCCCGGTGGGCGAGGTCGCACAGGCAACCAGCAGCAGCAGTAGCGAAGCGACGTAGATTCGACGCATGGTCGGTTTTCTCCCGAAAGCGGGCCGTAAAACGGCGGTTGCTCGTGTCTGACAGGCATAGATTCTAGCGCGACGAGCTTGCGCGTCCATGAATGCCCGGCCGGGCGTCACGGCGCATTGGTTACAATGCGCGCCATGGATGACGTATCGACAATTCTCGACTCTTTGAACGAAGCCCAGCGTGAAGCGGTGGGCGCGCCGCCGGGGCATATGCGCGTACTTGCAGGCGCGGGCTCGGGCAAGACTCGGGTCTTGATTCATCGTATCGCCTGGTTGATCGGCGTCGAGGGCGTATCGCCGCAGTCGATCCTGGCCGTCACCTTCACCAACAAGGCGGCGGGCGAAATGCGCGCCCGGCTCGAGCCGATGCTGCGCGTACCCGCACGGGCGCTGTGGGTGGGCACCTTTCACGGCATCGCCCACCGGCTGCTACGCCTGCATTTCAAGGAAGCCAAGCTGCCCCAGGCGTTTCAGATCATCGATTCGGACGATCAGTACCGGCTGGTGCGGCGCACGCTCAAGAATCTGGAAATGGACGAGCAGCGCTGGCCGCCGCGCCAGATGCAGGGCTTCATCAACAGCTGCAAGGAGGCCGCCGAGCGCCCGCGCGATCTGGCCGATACCGGCGACTATGCCCGCAGCCAGATGATTCGTGTCTATCAGGCCTATGAAAGCGCGCGCGAATCGGCCGGCCTCGTGGACTTTCCAGAGCTGCTGCTGCGCGCCTACGAAACCTGTCGCGACAACGCCGACCTGCTGGCGCATTACCGGCGGCGTTTCAGCCATATCCTGGTCGACGAATTCCAGGATACGAACGCGCTGCAATATGGCTGGATCCGCCTGCTGGCCGGCGATAGCGGCAAGGTGTTCATCGTCGGCGACGACGATCAGTCCATTTATTCCTGGCGCGGCGCGCGGGTCGACAACATCCTGCGCTTCGAGGAAGACTTCAAGAACACTGCCACCGTACGCCTGGAGCAGAACTATCGCTCCACGGGCACGATCCTGGGCGCGGCCAATGGCCTGATTGGCCACAACCTCACCCGTCTGGGCAAGGAGCTGTGGACCGCCGGTGCCGATGGCGAGCCGATCGATATCTATGCGGCCTTCAACGAGTACGACGAAGCCCAGCATGTCGTCACCCGCATCCAGAACTGGATCGCCGACGGCGGCAAGCGCTCGGATATTGCCATCCTCTATCGCTCCAACGCCCAGTCGCGCGTGCTCGAGGAGCGGCTGATCGCGGCCGAGATTTCCTATCGTATCTACGGCGGTCAGAAGTTCTTCGAGCGTGCCGAGATCAAGGATGCGCTGGCCTATATGCGGCTGCTGCAGTCCCGATCGGACGATGCGGCCTTCGAGCGCATCGTCAACACGCCCACCCGGGGTATCGGCGCGACCACCGTCGACAAGATCCGCAGCCATGCCCGTGCTGGCGCGATGAGCCTGTGGCAGGCCGCTTTCGACCTGGCCGAGAATGGGCTACCGGCCCGTGCCGGCAAGATGGTCATGGCCTTCATCGAACTCATCGATACGCTGGACGCCGAGATCGAGGGCATGGCCCTGCACGAAATCGCCGAAAAGGTGATCGTGACCACCGGCCTCAAGGCGCACCACGGCAAGGGCGGCGACGAAAAAGCCGAAGGCCGCAAGGAAAACCTAGACGAACTGGTGTCTGCCGCGCGCGCCTATGCGGCCGATGACGACGACACCATGGACGAGATCACCCAGTTCCTGGCCTATGCCTCGCTGGAAGCCGGCGAGAATCAGGCCGGCGAATGGGATGAGTCGGTCCAGCTGATGACCCTGCACTCGGCCAAGGGCCTCGAGTTTCCGCTGGTGTTCATGGTGGGCCTTGAAGAAGGCCTTTTCCCGCATCAGCGCTCGGTCGACGACGACAACGGCCTCGAGGAAGAGCGCCGCCTGTGCTACGTCGGCATGACCCGGGCCATGGAGAAGCTGCATATCTCGCATGCCGAGGTACGGCGCCTGCACGGCAGCGAGAATCTGTGCGCGCCGTCGCGTTTTCTGCGCGAGATTCCGGCGGATTTCCTGCGCGAAGTACGCCCGCAGGCGGGTATCAGCCAGCCGGTGTTTCGTCCGGGCAGTATCGCCAAGTCCGAACAGCGCGCGGCCGGGCTGTCGCTCGGCCAGCGGGTCGCGCACAAGAAATTCGGCCAGGGCACGGTGCTGGCCTTCGAGGGGGATGGCGCCCGTGCCCGGATTCAGGTCAACTTCGACGGGGTGGGCAGCAAGTGGCTGATCGCCGGCTATGCCAAACTCGATCCGGTATGACTTGATCGGTAACTAAAAAAACCGCGCTCGGGGGCGCGGCCATTGGGGGAAGCGATATGGGATTGGGCCGTTTGCGGGCATGCGGGGCGTCCTGCCTGCTGTTTTCTACGATGTTCTGGATCGCGCCGGTGTGCGCGCAGGCCGACGACGCGCAGGCGCCGCAGCCACTGGCGTTTTCGGATCAGTCGCCCACGGTCGCGATCTACGGGCTGCCGCGCGCGGACGGCTATACCGTGGTCGAGCCCGGCGCCTGGCGGGGCGGACTACGGGTAGATTTCACCAGCCACTACACCGAACAGAACAGCGGCAACGAAAGCCTTTTGTTCGACGGCGAAACCACCCGTGCCGCGCTGGTATTCGAGCGTGGCCTGGCCAACGACTGGCAGGCCAGTATCGAAATACCGTTCGTCGACCATAGTGGTGGCTTTGCCGACGGGTTCATTGACGATTTCCACGATTTGTTCGGTTTTTCCGACGGCGGGCGGTCCGGCGCGCCCCGCGATCGCCAGTCGTTTCGATATGAGCGCGATGGCCGGGTTGCCCTCGATGTAAGCGATTCCCCGTCCGGCGTGGGCGATGTCAGGTTGGGCCTTAAAAAGCGCCTGGCCGGTTTCGGCGACTGGGGCATGGCACTTGCCGGCGAACTCAAGTTGCCGACCGGCGATGCCGATCGGCTGACCGGCAGCGGCGCGGCCGACGTATCGCTCTGGGGCACGATTGGCAACAACCAGAACGGTTTGTCGCGTTGGCGCATGCTCGCCGGCGTGGGTGGCCTGTATTCGGGCGAAGGTGATGTGCTCGAAGACCAGCGCGTACAGGAAGTCGCCTTCGGCTGGGCCACGCTGGGGTATGCGGTGCTGCCCTCGGTCGTGGTCAAGGTACAGGGCTATGCGCATAGCCCGTTCTATGAAGATACCGATATCGAAGCGCTCGACGGCACCGCGGTGTCCGGCGCGCTGGGCGTGGACTGGCAGCTCAGCGAGCGTTCGCGCATGGAATTTGCGATTATCGAAGATCTGAACACCGGGGTTTCGCCGGATGTGAGTTTTCTGCTGGGTTTGCGCCACGGTTTCTGACGCGGCCCCGCTGAATGGGGGAGCCAATGAATAATCGTTATTTCCAGGCGCTGCGGTATCTCGCCGGCCTAGCGATGCTGGGTGTCCTGCTATGCGGCATGCCAGCACTCGCCCAGCCGGGCGGCGTGCAAACGAGCACGCCGGATATCGTGGCCCAGGCCATGCCGGCAGGCGAACGCGGCGCGCGCTTGCGGGTGGGCACAAAACACGCGCCGCCGTTCGTGGTGGATAGCGGCGACGGCCGTTTTTCCGGCGTGAGTATCGTGCTCTGGCAGGCGGTCGCCCAACGTCTGGGCATCGAATACGATTACGTGCCGAGTGATCTGGCCGGGCTGTTCAGCGGCCTCGAAGACGGCGACCTGGATCTGTCGGTTGCGGCACTGACGGTCACCGCGCCCCGCGAAGCCCATATCGATTTTTCCTACCCGTTCTATTCGACCGGCCTCGCGATCGCCGTACCCGCGAATGACGGCAGTGCGGTTTGGGCCACGCTGCGACGCTTTTTTTCCTGGCAGTTCTTCACCGCGCTCGCCGGCCTGGCCATCGTGTTGTTGGCCGTGGGCGTGATCATCTGGCTGTTCGAGCGGCGAGCCAACGCCGAGGAATTCGGCGGCAGTACCGCCCAGGGACTGGGCAGCGGCTTCTGGTGGGCCGCAGTAACCATGACCACGGTCGGCTACGGCGACAAGGCGCCCAAAACGCTGGGCGGGCGGCTCATCGGTCTGGTCTGGATGTTCGCCGCGATCATCATCATTTCCAGCTTCACCGCGGCGATTGCCACGTCGCTGACCGTCGATCGGCTGTCCTCGGGCATCAAGGGCGTACAGGATCTGGCCGATGCACGGGTGGTCACGGTGGAGGGCTCGGCTGCGGCCGAGGCCCTGCGCGATCGTGGCATCGCCTTCAGCGCACGGCCCGAGCTAGAAGACGGGCTTGCCGCATTGTCGGCGGGCCGGGTCGATGCCGTGGTCTACGATGCGCCGCTGCTCAACTACCGGGTGAAAAACGAATACGGCGATACCTTGAGCGTGCTGGAGTCGATCTTCGACCGGCAGGACTACGCATTTGCACTGCCCGAGGGCAGCGACCTGCGCGAACCCATCAACCGCGCGATTCTGGAGTATCTGGCCAGCGATGCCTGGCGCGATACCTTGACCCAGTATCTGGGCAGCCAACCTTAGGCAGAAGGCCGCAATTCGCGCTCGGCGGCAGGCAAGACCGCTGCCGAGCCGCGCCTAGTTCTTGGCTCGCATCACCAGCGTATCAATACGGTTTTCGCGCAGCCGTTTGAGGATCTTGTTGAGCTCGCTCGACGAGCTGATGGTATTGCTTTGCACGCGATAGACCGTCTTGCCCGAAGGCAGGTCCACTTCCACCGTCTTGGCGGCCAGTCCAAGCATGCCCAGTTCGGCCTTGCGGCGTTCTGCATCGGCCGGGGTGGAGAAGGAGCCGGCCTGGATGATAAAGCGTCCCGGCTCTTCGACCTTGGGCGTGGTCGGCTGCGGCTTGTTGGAGGCCGGCTGCTCGACTTCAGCGGCGCTGGGCGGCGCGCTGTGCGAGGCGGAGCGACTCTTTTTCTCCGGATATTCCTCTTCCGGGATCACCACTTCATAGTTCGGCAGCATCTTGTAGAAGGAAAAGCGTGGCTCCTCTTCCTCGGCTTCGGGCTCGGCCGGGGCGGCCGCCTTTGCCGACTGCGAGGATTCGTCCTTGCTGCTCTTCTCCGGCATGGCGATTTTTATCTGCTCGCGCGCCAGATCGCCGCCGGGGCGTGCGAACACATAGAACACCGCAGCCACGGTCAGACCGATACACAGCCCGCAGATCATCCATACCCAGCCCGGCGGGCCGCCGCCCTTGGTGCGCTTGGTCGGCGTGGGTCGCGCGGCCGGCTGGCGGCGCGTGGGCTTGCGCTTGCCGTTATTCGAGGAAGAACTGCCCGGTCGGCCGGAATAATCTCGCGCCATTACATCTGCTCCGGTGCGTCCACGCCCAACAGCTTAAGCCCGTTGACCAGTACCTGTCGTGTGGCGAACACCAGCGCCAGGCGCGCGTTGCGCAGGGCGGCGTCGTCGACCAGGAACTGCTGGGCGTTGTAGTAACTATGAAAGGCATCGGCCAGATCGCGCAGATAATGCGCCACGGCCTGGGGTGCGAAATCCGCGGCAGCGGTTTCGATGAGTTCCGGAAAGCGGGAGATCGCGGTGATCAGGCGTTGTTCGTGGGCGCTGTCGAGGCGCGCCAGATCCGCCGCTTCCCGGCTATAGGCCATGCCGCGATCGGCCAACTGGCCGTCGACGCTGCAAATACGCGCATGCGCATACTGGATGTAGTAGACCGGGTTCTCTTCGCTCTGGCTACGGGCCAGATCGATATCGAAGGTTTGCTGGGAATCCGGCTTGCGCGCGGCCAGGAAATAACGCGTCGCGTCGCGGCCCACCTCGTCGATAAGGTCGCGCAGCGTCACGTAGGAGCCGGCGCGCTTGGAGAGCTTCACTTCCTCGCCGCCGCGCATCACGGTGACCATCTGATGCAGCACGTAGTCCGGCCAGCCTTTGGGGATGCCGATATCCAGAGCCTGCAGTCCGGCGCGTACGCGGGCGATGGTGCCGTGGTGGTCCGCGCCCTGTTCGTTGATCGCGCGGGTGTAGCCGCGTTCCCATTTCGCCACGTGATAAGCCACGTCCGGCACGAAATAGGTATAGCCGCCCCCGGCCTTGCGCATGACGCGATCCTTGTCGTCACCGAAGTCCGTGGTCTTGAGCCACAGCGCGCCGTCCGCCTCGTAGGTATGGCCGGCCGCGACCAGCGCCTCGACCGTGCGCTCGACCCGGCCTTCGCTATAGAGCGCCGATTCGAGCGAGTAGACATCGAAATCCACTGCGAAAGCCTTGAGGTCGGCGTCCTGTTCGCGGCGCAGATAGGCCACGGCGAATTCGCGGATCGCGTCGATATCGTCGGCATCCGCGGCGCCGGTAACTTCACGATCGTCCGCGGCAACCGTTTCGCCGGCAAGATAGGCCGCGGCCACGTCGGCGATATAGTCGCCGCGATAACCGTCGGCGGGCCAGGCGTCGTCTTCGGGAGTGACGCCCCTGGCTCGCGCCTGAACGGAAACGGCGAGGTTGGCGATCTGGGCGCCCGCATCGTTGTAATAGAACTCACGCGTGACCTCGAAGCCGGTGGCCTCGAACAGTCGCGCCAGACAGTCGCCGACTGCCGCGCCGCGACCGTGACCGACATGCAGCGGCCCGGTGGGGTTGGCCGAGACGAACTCGATCATCACCTGCTGGCCGGCGCCGGTATCGCTTTGCCCATAGGCCGTACCGGCCGCGAGCACGTCATCGATGGCTGCGCGAAACGCCGCGTGCGCCAGAAAGAAGTTGATGAAGCCCGGCCCGGCGATCTCGACCCGATCGATACGCGCATCGTCGGCGAGCGTGTCGATGATCGTCTGGGCGATCTCGCGCGGGTTGCGGCGCAGCGTCTTGGTCAGCGTCATCGCGATATTGCTGGCGAAGTCGCCGTGGGCGGCATCGCGGGTGCGCTCCACATGCGGCGCATCGGGGGTGTCGATATCGGGCCAGGCGCGGGTGACGGCGTCGGCAAGCAGATCCTGAACGAGACGTTTCACGGTGGTTTCGATAGGCGGTCGCAAGAATGACCGCGCAGTCTAACGCGCGCGCTCACGCCCGGCCATGTCTGGGCCATGACCGGCCGGGCCGATAATCGCTTTGGGCTAGAGCAGGTCCTGCGGATCGACGTCGATCGACCAGCGCACCCGGCGTGCGCCGGGCAGTTCGCCGAGCACGCGCTGCCAGTGGTCCAGGGCCGGGTGCAGGCGTGCCCGATGGCTGGCATGCAGCAGCAGATGGGCCCGAAAGCGCCCGGCCCGGCGCTGCATGGGCGCGGGTACGGGCCCCAGACAGGCGATCTGCTCGTCGGTGCGGATCGTGGCCGCGGCCTGCTCGAGAAACGCTGTGGGCGATTGCAGGTCGTGGGCTTCCGCACGCAGCAGGGCGAGATAGCCGAACGGCGGCAGCGCGGCTTCGCGGCGTTCGGCCAGCGCGGCCTGTGCGAAGGCATCGTAGCCGCCGGTGAGCAGGCGATGCAGCAGCGGGTGCTCCGGGTGGCGGGTCTGTAGCCACACCTCGCCGGGCAGGTCACCGCGCCCGGCGCGGCCGGCCACCTGGGTGACGAGCTGGGCCATATGCTCGGCGGCGCGAAAATCCGCCGAGAACAGGCCGCCGTCGACGTCGAGCACGGCGACACAGGTCAGGCGGGCGAAATCGTGGCCCTTGGCCAGCATCTGGGTGCCGACCAACAGCTGGGTGGCACCGCTGGCGACGTCGGCAAGCTGGCTTTCCAGCCGGCCCTTGCGCGCGACGCTATCGCGGTCGAAACGGGCCAGGCGAACGTCGGGAAAACGGCTGCGCAGCGCCCCGGCTACCCGTTCGGTGCCGGCCCCGAGCGCGATGAGCTCTTTCGAGCCACAGCTTGGGCATTGTGCCGGGCTGGGTTCGTGGGCGCCGCAGTGGTGGCATTGCAGGCGTGCGCCGCCGCCATGCAGGGTCAACGGCGCATCGCAGCGCGCGCAGGGCGCGATCCAGCCGCAGTCGTGACAGGACAGCGCCGGCGCATAGCCGCGGCGATTGATGAATACCATCACCTGATTGCCGGCGCCGAGATGGCGTTCGATATGCCCGAGCATGGGGTCGGACAGCCCGCCCAGCAGCGGTCGCGAGCGGATATCGATCACCCGCACCGGCGGCAGTGCCGCGCCGGTGGCGCGTTCGGCCAGCTTGAGATGCGTGAACCGGCCGTGCTGGGCGTTGTGCAGGCTTTCCAGGGCCGGCGTGGCGCTGCCGAGCACGATCGGAATATCGCGCTGCTGGGCACGGCGCAGGGCCACGTCGCGCGCGTGATAGCGAAAGCCATCCTGCTGCTTGTAGGAGCCGTCGTGCTCTTCATCCACCACGATCAACCCGAGCCGCGGCATGGGGGTGAACACCGCCGATCGGGTGCCGATGACGATATCCGCGTCGCCGGCGCGGGCCGCCCGCCATACATCGGCGCGTTCGCCGTCGCTGCGCTGGGAGTGCAGCACGCCGATGGTGGCATCGAAGCGGGTACGCAGGCGTTCGATCAGCTGGGGCGTCAGCCCGATTTCCGGGGCCAGAAACAGAACCTGACGACGGGCGGCCAGCGCTTCGGCCATCTGCCGGCAATACACTTCGGTCTTGCCGCTGCCGGTCACGCCTTCCAGCAGGGTAGGGTGAAAGCCGGTGCTGCGTCGGGCGAGCTGTTCGACTGCCTCGCGTTGCCTGTCCGTAAGGGTGGGCGCATGGCCCGCGCTGCCGTGTTCGAGCGCGCCCGGCAGGTCGACTTCCTCGATCAGGCCGCGTTGCTGCAGGGCCTTGAGCGGCGCATGGATCGAGCCGAAGCGGGCGAGCAGATGCGAGTGCGCCACGGCATGTTCGCCGGTACGAATGGCGTCGAGCAGTTCATGCTGGCGTTTGGCGTGCGCGGCCGGTTCGTTTGTGCCGGTCGCGGCGACAGCCCGCCAGCCGCGGTGGCGGTTCGGGGTCTGGTCTGTTCTTGCCCGGCGTAGCGCGACCGGCAAGGCGGTGGCAAGCGCCTCGCCGACCGGGTGGTGGTAATAGCGCGCCGCCCAGCGCAGCAGCGCCAACAGTTCATCGTCGAATACCGGCGCGTCATCCAGGCGGGTTTCGATCGGACGCAGGCGCGATGTGGGCAGCTCGCTTTCAACGCCGGCTTCGATGACGATGCCGACCAGTCGGCGCCTGCCGAATCGTACCAGGACACGGCTGCCAATCGGGGTCGCGTCTTGGGCGTCTAGATCGAGATAATCGAAGCCGCCATATAAGGGCACGGGCACGGCCACGCGCAGGATCGGCGGTGTTTCTACGCCGCTCATCAACGGTTTACGGCCTGTGGATAAAATCGTGGATGAATTTCTGCGAGTGCGCTGCCGCGACCGCTCAAATCGCTTGCGTTGCTCGAAAGTTCGTAAAAAACTCCAGTTTTAACAGTCATATACGAGAAATCGCGCTCAATGTGCGCTGCAGCAAAATCGCGTGTGCGATCTTTTGCGCCCTGTGAATATGTGGATAAACAACTCAGGGCCCGTCTTAAAGGCCGCCATAACGGCGTTGCGCCGCTGCCGTTGGCTGTGGATGAGGCGTGCGTCATCGCGCAAGGCTGCCTAGTTCGTCCAGCATCGCCAGCGTGAGGCCCCACAGCCGCTGACCGTCGCCACAGTCATAGCAGGGCATGCCAACGCTCAGCCGGCCGACGTGCCAGCGCATGGTCCGGCGGTTGGCGGGCTCATCAAGCCAGGCCAGCGCGAGCCAGCGGGTGGCGGCGATCTCGTGATTGAGCACCGGCTCGATACGTTGTTCCAGCCGGTAGACGAACGGGGACACCACCATCGGCGCGCGGCGCCGGTGGTCGAGCGTCAGCCGGTCGTTGAGGCGGCCGATGCCGTGCGCGCGGGTGATGTGCAGGCCGACTTCCTCGCCGGTTTCGCGACAGGCCGCGCGCGAGGCGCTGGCTTCGTCCACTGGGTCCACGCGACCGCCGGGAAACGCCATATCGCCTGACCAGGGGTCGCCTTGTCGATGCGCGCGCAGCGCAAGCAGTACCTCGGCGCCCTGACGGGACTCGCGCAGGATCACGGCCACCGCAGCGCGTTTGAGGTGGCGCCTGAAGCGCAGGCGCCGCGCGGGATAGCCGGCGAGGGCGCGGGTGATGGGGGCGAGTTCGTGCATGGGCGAAGCTTAACCGGCTATATGCCGCACCAAGAAAAAAGCCGCCCGAAGGCGGCTTTTTCCGTCTTGGCCTAAACGCCCTAGAGCTGCTTGAGGCCGTTGGCCAGATCCGTACAGACCTGCTTCGCGTCGCCGAACACCATACGGGTGTTGTCGCCGAAGAACAGAGCGTTCTGTACGCCGGAGAAGCCGGTGCCCTTGCCGCGCTTGACGACGTAGACCTCGCGGGCCTTGTCGACGTCGAGAATCGGCATGCCGTAGATCGGGCTGGATTCGTCGGTACGCGCGGCCGGGTTGACCACGTCGTTGGCGCCGATGACCAGCGCCGCGTCCGCGTTCGGGAACTCGGCGTTGATTTCTTCCAGGTCGAAGATCTTGTCGTAGGGCACGCCGGCCTCGGCCAGCAGCACGTTCATGTGACCGGGCATACGGCCTGCCACAGGATGGATGGCGAACTTCACGTCCACGTCGTGCTCTTTTTCGAGCATCTGCACGAATTCCCAGAGCTTGTGCTGGGCCTGGGCCACGGCCAGACCGTAGCCGGGCACGATGATCAGGCTGTCGGAATAGGCGAACGATGCAGCCGCATCAAAGGCCTCGACCGACTTCATCTCGCCTTCCGGCCCGTCAGCCTCGGCGCCGTCGTCCACACCGAAGCCGGCGAACAGCACGTTCGAGATGGAACGATTCATGCCGTTGGCCATGAGCAGCGTGAGCAGCGTACCGGCGGCACCTACGACGGTACCGGCGATGATCATCGCCGCGTTGCCGAGCACGAAGCCTTCAAACGCCACGGCCAGGCCGGTGAAGGCGTTGTACATGGAAATGACCACCGGCATATCGGCGCCGCCGATCGGGTTGGTCAGCAGTACGCCGAACACCAGGCAGAGCGCAAAGAAGATCGTGACCAGCACCGGCGCGCTGCCGGCCGACATCAAGATCCACAGGCCCAGCAGCACGATCACCAGGGCCGCGCCGCCGTTGATCATCTGCTGTGCCGGCAGACGGATCGTCTTGCTCATCTTGCCTTCGAGCTTGGCCCAGGCGATCAGCGAGCCGGAGAACGACACGCCACCAATCAGCGCGCCGAGTACGGCCAGAATGAGTACGGTCGTGCCGTGCTCGAAGGCCCGCCCCGAGTACATCTCGATGAGCGCGATGGCTGCGGCCGCGCCGCCGCCCATGCCGTTATACAACGCCACCATCTGCGGCATGCCGGTCATTTCGACCTTCTTGCCGGTGTACCAGGCGCCCGCGCCGCCGATTACGATCGCGAGGATCATCAGCACGTAGCGGAAGAAGCCGGCTTCCATGGCCGGGTGCCAGAGCGTGACCACGGTGGCCAGGGCCATGCCGATGCCGGCCCACTTGATACCGCTCTTGGCGGTCTTGGGCGAGCCCATGCGTTTGAGGCCGATGATGAACAATACGGCCGCAACGAAATAACTCGCGTCTACGGTAAATTCCCAGAAACTCATATTCGGTAACCTTTTCGTGTGCTCGTTCTTGTAATGGGATCAGCGAGGATCAGTCCTTGGAGGACTTGAACATTTCGAGCATGCGCTCGGTCACGACATAACCGCCGACCGCGTTGCCGGCCGCCAGAATCACGCCGATAAAGCCGATCAGCGTCTCCCAGAAGCCGTCGGCATGGCCGAGTGCGACCATGGCGCCGACGAGCACGATCCCGTGCACGAAGTTGGAACCCGACATGAGCGGGGTATGCAGAATGGCCGGTACACGGCCGATGATCTCGTAGCCGGTGAAGGCCGCGAGCATGAAAATATAGAGTGCGACAAAACCTGTAATCACTGTCTTTTCTCCCGAAAGATGATGAGCCGGTGGGCGAAGGCCTAGGCGTTGCCTTCGAGCGCCTTCTTGGCGGCTTCGTTGACGGTTTCGCCGTCGTGCGTCAGCGCGGACTTGGCCAGGATTTCGTCATCCCAGTTGATTTCGAGCTTGCGCGTCTTGTCGGCCGGCTTGGCGTCGTCCTGACCTTCTTCCTCGATCACGATCAGCTGCAGGAAGTTGAACAGGTTCTGGGCATACATCTCGCTGGCGTGTTCGGCCAGCAGGGCCGGTACGTTGGACGGCCCGTAGATGGTCACGCTGCCGTGGGTGACGACTTCGTCGGGCTGGGTCAGCTCGCAGTTGCCGCCGCCGGAGGCGCCGAGGTCGATCAGCACCGAGCCGGGCTTCATGGCATCGACCATGGCCTTGGAGATGATCTTGGGCGCCGGCTTGCCGGGCACCGCCGCAGTGGTGATCACGGCGTCGGCATCGGCCATGTTCTTTTCCAGCATCTGCTGCTGCTTCTTCTTTTCCTCGTCGGTCAGCTCGCGGGCATAGCCGCCCTCGGCTTCGGCCTTGACGCCCTCGGCCATGAGGAAGTCCGCGCCCAGCGACTCGACCTGTTCCTTGGTGTCGGTACGCACGTCATAGGCGAACACCTTGGCGCCCAGGCGCTTGGAGGTGGCAATCGCCTGCAGGCCGGCCACGCCGGCGCCGATGACCAGCACCTTGGCCGGGCGGATGGTGCCGGCGGCCGTGGTCAGCATGGGCAGGAAGCGCTCCAGCGAGTTGGCTGCCATGAGCGCGGCCTTGTAGCCGGCCGCGGAGGCCTGCGAGGACAGAGCGTCCATCGACTGGGCACGGGTGATACGCGGCACCAGTTCCATGGCGAAGCTGGTTACGCCGGCGTCGTTGAGCGCCTTGACCGTATCCGGGTTGTTGTGGGCCTGCACGAAGCTGATCAGTACCGAGCCCTTCTTCATCTTGCCGATCGACTGCGCATCGGGCGCATTGACGGCCAGCACGACATCGGCGCCGAATACATCGTCGGCGTTGTCGGTGATCTGAACCGGTTCCTTGAAGGATTCGTCCGGGATACGGCTGCCTTCGCCGGCGCCCTTGGCGATCTTGAGATCGACGTTGAGTTTGGCCAGCTTGTCGGCCACCTTCGGCACCATGGCGACACGGGTCTCGCCACTGGCCGTTTCTTTCGGGACTGCGATAGTTACGCTCATGTCTTCCCTTGAATTTGTTCTAATGAATACCCGGCGCGGCGCGTTGGCACGGTGCAGACAGACGTGTCCGCCCATGAGCCGCAGGCCGGATTAACCCCGAAAGCAGTCTAACCTAAACCATTAGGCTTTCGTAGCATGGGCCGCTTGCGACGATTTCAGCGCCCCGGCGGGGTCACCGCGGTTTCGACGTAGTCCTGCGGAATGCTCAATCGTTGGCTCGACACCTCTTTATGGCTGACCTCCACCAGCTGGCGGCGTTCGCCGGTGTTGGTATCGGTAAAGCGGATCGGCATGCCGGCCAGGCTGAGATAGGGCAGGCCGGCGGTCTCGAAACCGGTGCCGGCCAGCAGCGTCTGCATTAGCGAGAACATGGAGGTCACGCTGGCAAAGGTGTCTGCGCTGATGCCCAGTGCCTTGGGCGTGGCCACGCATAGCGTTTCGGCGGGCTGGCCGTCGCGTACCACCTGCACCACCTCGCACTCCACGCCGGCGACATCTTCTTTGCGCCCGGTGCGGTCAAGGCCGATTTTCTGGTTACGGGTATCCAGGCCGGGTACCGACTGAAGCATGGCCGCACGTGCGGTGGCGCGCTGTGCCTCGGGCAGCTGCTGCACACGTTCCTCGATCTGGGCCCGCAGCGAATCCACCTGCTCGCGAATCACGCTGGCGGAGTCGCGGTCCAGGCGTGTGTAGGTGCGCTCACGCGGATCGACCGAAAAGATGGCCTTGGCATCCTCCTTGTAGAGCTGCCACTGCGGGCTCGCATCGTCGATGCGCACCGCGCCCGGGTGCATGTCGACGGTAAACGCGCCGCTGGCGCCCTGATAGGTCAGCGTGGTGTCGGCCTGGGCGATGCCCGCGACGGTGCTCAGGCCGGCCAGCAATGCAACGGCGGCCGTACGGCGGATTCGAATCATGGGCAGGGTCCTTGTAAACGGGATCGATAAAATACCGTGTCTCGGGGGCGACACGCAGCAGAACGAAGGCATGGTGCAGTACACTAGCGCCATGCTGCTCGTGGATGCCAGTGTCTACATTTTCCGGGCGTTCCACTCGCTGCCCTCGAGTTTGACCGGGCGCGATGAGCAGCCGCTGAATGCGGTCTACGGTTATACGACCTTTCTCGTGCAGCTACTCGCAGCCGATGACGATCCCCAGGTCGCGGCCGCGTTCGACGAATCGCTCACCAGCTCGTTTCGCAACCAGTTCTTTGCCGATTACAAGGCCAACCGGGAGTTGCCGCCGGCCGCGCTCGAGGCCCAGATCGGTGCCTGTCGCGAAATCACCGAAGCACTGGGTGTGGCTACGCTCTCCAGCCCGGTCTACGAGGCCGACGACCTGATCGGCACGCTGGCCAAAGACAGCGATACGCCGGTCACGATCGTGACCTCCGACAAGGATCTCGCCCAGATCATGGGCCCGGACGACATCCTGTGGGACTACGCCCGCGAAACCCGTTACCACTGTGCGGCGATCGAGGCCAAGTTCGGCGTGCCGCCCGCGCGTATTGCCGACTATCTGGCCCTGGTCGGCGACACCGTCGACAATATCCCCGGCGTGCCCGGCATCGGCGCCAAGACGGCGGCGTCGTTGCTCCAGCAGTTCAATGGCATCGATGCGCTGCTGGGCGATCTCGACGGCGTCGCCGCCAGCGGTCTGCGCGGGGCGAAATCTCTGGCAGCCAAGCTCGAAGCCCACGCCGAGCAGGTGCGCCTGTCCTATCGCTTGGCCACGATCGTGACCGATATCGATCTCGCGGGCGAGCAGCGCGACATCCGTCGGCGCGCACCCGATCACGAAAAGCTGAGTTCGATCTGCGACCGGCTCGGCGTGGGCGAGCGTCTGCGTAAACGCCTCGGTGTGGCCACTTCGTGATCGATTGGGCCGCGATCGACTCGGCTATCGCGAAAGCCCAGGGGGCGCCGTTTGCCGGCGAGCGACGCACGCGGCTGGGCGGCGGCTCGATCAATACCGCCTATCGGATCGAAGCCGGCGAGCGAAGCTATTTCGTCAAACTCAACCGCGCCGAACGCGAGACGATGTTCGCGGCGGAAGCGGCCGGCCTGGCCGAGTTGGGCCAGGCCGTGGGGCTGCGCGTGCCGCGCGTGATCGCCCAGGGTCGTGCCGGCGCCCATGCCTATCTCGTGCTTGAGCACATTGCACTCCATGCGCTGAGCCCGGCCGCGATGACGCGCCTGGGCGAGGCGCTGGCCGATATGCACGGCATTGTGGCAGCCCGCTATGGCTTCGAGCGCGACAACACCATCGGCACCAGCGCCCAGCCCAACGCCTGGCATGCCGAATGGCTGGAATTCTGGCGCGAGAACCGTCTCGCGGTGATGCTCGATGTGCTGGCGCCCCGGCATCGGGGTCTGGCGCGCGACGGCGATGCGCTGCTGGCCGTGCTCGACACGCTGCTGGCACGGCATCGGCCCGAGCCGTCGCTGGTTCACGGCGACCTGTGGGGCGGCAACGTCGGCATGGACGCAAACGGCGTGCCCGTGCTGTTCGATCCGGCCGTCTATTACGGCGATCGCGAAACGGATCTGGCCATGGCCGAGCTGTTTGGCGGCTTTTCGCCGCTGTTCTTCGA
>NZ_CAXGSH010000085.1:0-17438 GCF_964012375.1 uncultured Salinisphaera sp. | reverse complement strand
TCGTGACGCGCAGCGGCACGAGCCCGCAGGGCGAGGCATCGCGAGATGCCGAGTTATCCTGCCGCCCCAGCCATACAAGCGTGACGCGCAAGCGGACACGAAAGACAGCTTGAAAGCTGGATGAAATCGACGCAGCGCGCGGTCCCGCTCCGGGTTACGCGCCGCGCGGCGAGCATGGCTGAACCGTATGGGCAACCGTGCGTGTTCTGTATTTCATCCTGATTACCGTCCGCAGCGCGGACCGCTCATCTTCAATTGACAGCACGGCAGCACGAACCCATGGCGGATTCTAGGTTGATGGTCTTTACCGGCAACGCCAATCCGGCGTTGGCCAAGGATGTGGCCGGTTACCTCAAGTTGCCCGTGGGCAAGGCGAATGTCGGCAAGTTCTCGGACGGCGAGATCACGGTCGAGATCGAGGAGAACGTACGCGGGCGCGACGTGTTCGTGGTCCAGCCGACCTGCCGGCCTACCAACGACAACGTCATGGAGCTGCTGATGCTCATCGATGCGCTGCATCGCGCATCGGCCGGGCGTATCACCGCCGTGGTTCCGTATTTCGGTTATGCCCGCCAGGATCGACGCCCGCGCAGCGCGCGCGTGCCGATTTCGGCCAAGGTGGTGGCCAGCATGCTCGGCGCGGTCGGCACCGATCGCGTGCTCACCGTCGATCTGCACGCCGACCAGATCCAGGGCTTTTTCGATATGCCCGTGGACAACGTCTATGCATCGCCTGTGCTGCTTGGCGATATCTGGCGTCAAAAGGACGAAAAGCTGATTGTCGTTTCGCCCGACGTCGGCGGCGTAGTGCGCGCGCGGGCACTGGCCAAGCGTCTCGAAGATGCCGATCTCGCGATCATCGACAAGCGTCGACCCAAGGCCAACGAAGCCAAGGTGATGAATATCATCGGTGATGTCAGCGGCAAGACCTGCATCATGGTCGACGACCTTGTCGATACCGCGGGCACGCTCTGTCAGGCCGCCGATGCGCTCAAGAACCAGGGCGCAACCAAGGTCAAGGCCTACGTCACGCATCCGGTGCTTTCGGGCAAGGCGATCGAAAACATCAGCAACTCCCGCCTGGACGAGCTGGTGGTCACGGACACCATTCCGCTATCGCCGGATGCGGCGGCCTGCGGCAAGATTCGCCAGCTGCATATCGCCGCGCTGCTGGCCGAAACCATCCGCCGGGTGAGCAACGAGGAGTCCGTGTCCACGCTGTACGTGGACTAGGCGCAAGCGGCGCTGGGCGGGTCGCGCTCGCGGGTCGTGCATTTGCTGCCCAAGCGCGTATACTACGCGGTCTTTTGAAGTCGGTGGGCGGCGGCCCGCCATAAAACACAACGATCGAGCGGTCGACGGAACCTCCGGCGGCCGTCCTTATTATTGGAGCGAATCGATATGGAAGCTTTCGAGCTGAATGCGGAAAAACGTACCGCGAAGGGCCGCGCCGAGAACCGTCGCCTGCGTCGCAACGGCCGTGTGCCGGCGATCATCTACGGTGGCAACGGCGAACCGGTGATGCTGACCCTGGAGCATAACGACCTCGACCATCATCTGGACAACGAGGCGTTCTTCTCCCACATCATCAAGATTCACGTCGACGGCGGCAGCACCGAGGAAGTGGTTCTGCGTGACCTGCAGCGCCATCCGGCCAAGCCGTTCATCGAGCACGCCGACTTTCTGCGCATCGTCGCCGGTGAAGCGCTGCGCATGAGCGTGCCGCTGCACTTCGTAGGCGAAGAGGAATGCCCGGGCGTGGCCGACGAGGACGGCGTTGTTCAGCACAACA
The DNA here is from genome assembly GCF_964012375.1 of uncultured Salinisphaera sp. Lineage (NCBI taxonomy): Bacteria > Pseudomonadati > Pseudomonadota > Gammaproteobacteria > Salinisphaerales > Salinisphaeraceae > Salinisphaera > uncultured Salinisphaera sp. The sequence continues at coordinate 15,646 of NZ_CAXGSH010000085.1, read as the reverse complement.
TGAACGACATCGAAATCGAATGTCTGCCGCGCAATCTGCCGGAATACATCGAGGTCGACTGCTCGAAGCTGCATCTGCACGATTCGGTTCACCTGAGCGAGCTGGTGCTGCCGGAAGGCGTCCAGATCGTCGAGCTGATGGGAGACGAGGAAGATCAGACCGACCGCACCGTCGTGTCCGTACAGGTTCCGCGTGCCGCCATCGAGCTGGAAGCCGAAGAAGAGGCCGAAGCCGAAGCAGCCGCTGCCGAGGAAGCCGAGGCCGAGGACGCAGAGGACGGCGAATCCGAAGGCGACGAGGCGGACGACGCCTCCGGCGAAGACGAAGACAAGTAGTCTTCGTCGCGCTCGATCAAGCTTGCGCGAATACACACGGCACTCAGCGTGAGTGATTCGATTCGCGCGCTGGTGGCGCTGGGCAATCCCGGCGCCGACCATGCCAGCGATCGGCATAACGTCGGTTTCTGGCTGGCCGATCGTCTGGCTGAACGTTGGCGCCTGAGCTTCTCGCCGGAACGCAAGTTCAAGGGCGAGCTGGCACGATATGGCTCGGGCGATGCCAGCGTTTGGTTGCTCAAGCCTACGACCTTCATGAATCGCAGCGGCGACGCGGCACAGCCGCTGTGTGCCTTTCACAAGATCCCGCCCGAGAGCGTGCTGGTCGTGCACGACGAGCTCGATCTGCCGGCGGGGACTGCGCGTTTCAAGCAGTCGGGTGGCCACGGCGGCCATAACGGGCTGCGCGACATCACGCGGGTGATCGGGACGCAGTACAAGCGCTTGCGTATCGGCATCGGTCATCCGGGCGATCGATCGCTGGTACTGTCCTATGTGCTGGGCACCCCGTCGCCGGACGATCGAATTGCCATCGACAATGCCATCGACGCCGGTATCGACGCATTCGAGCTGGCTCTCGACAAGGGCTGGGACCACGGCGCGCAGCGATTGAACTCGCGCAAGGCGCCGGCCAGCGATTAATCCACCGCGAACGCTGCGATCTCGCGGGCCGGTCGCTAACACGTCATCGCGATGCGCCTGCGTTGGCGCTGCACCACACGCCATCAGAGGTTGTTCACATGGCTCTTCAGGTCGGGATCGTCGGTTTGCCCAACGTGGGCAAGTCCACACTTTTCAACGCGCTCACCGCGGCCGAAATACCGGCCGAGAACTACCCCTTTTGCACCATCGACCCGAACGTGGGTGTGGTGAGCGTGCCGGACCCGCGCCTGACCGCGCTTGCCGGCATTGCCAGCCCCGAAAAGACCATTCCTACGGCAATCGAGTTCGTCGATATCGCCGGTCTGGTCGCCGGTGCCTCGACCGGCGAGGGGCTGGGCAACCAGTTTCTGGCCAATATTCGGGAAACAGACGCCATCCTGCACGTGGTGCGTTGTTTCGACGACGATGACGTCATGCACGTCTCGGGCCGGGTCGACCCGATCGCGGATATCGAAACCATCGATACCGAGCTGGCGCTGGCCGATCTGACCACGGTCACGCGTGCGGCCGAGCGTACGGCAAAGGCCGCCAAGTCCGGCGACAAGACCGCCAAGCGCAACTTCGAGTTGTTCGAGCGGGTGCGCGACCACCTGGACACGGGCGCGCCGGTGCGGGCGATGGAATTCAGCGACGACGAGCGCCTGGCGCTGCGCGAGCTGCATCTGATCACGGCCAAACCGGCCCTGTTCGTGGCCAACGTGGACGAGAACGGCTTCGAGAACAATCCGCTGCTCGATCGCGTGGCCGAGCATGCCGCGGCCCAGAATGCGCCGGTGGTGGCGGTGTGCGCCGCGCTGGAAGGCGAACTCGCCCAGCTCGACGGCGACGACAAGAACGAATTCCTGGCCGATCTGGGGCTTGATGAGCCCGGCCTGGATCGGGTCATTCGTGCGGCCTACGAACTGCTAGGCCTGCAGACCTTTTTTACCGTCGGGCCCAAGGAAGTAAGAGCCTGGACGGTGCGCCGCGGCGCGACCGCGCCCCAGGCCGCCGGCGTGATTCATACCGACTTCGAACGCGGCTTTATTCGTGCCGAAGTCATCGGCTACGACGACTACGTCACCCTCAAAGGCGAGAAAGGGGCCAAGGAAGCCGGTCGCCAACGCCTGGAGGGCAAGGAATACGTGATGGTCGAGGGCGACGTCGTGCACTTTCGTTTCAATGTCTGAAACCGGTGTGTCCGGGGTGCTATCGCAGCCAACGATTAAAGGGTTGACACAACGGGCCTCGGCGAAGAAACTACGCGGCTTTCCGGCTATGTAGCTCAGGGGTTAGAGCATCGCATTCATAATGCGAGAGTCGGTGGTTCAAATCCACCCATAGCCACCAGGCGACGTGCACCTTCGATTATTCGAAGGTTGGAAAGGGATCCGGCAGGCGCCGGATCCCTTTTTTTATGCGCCGCGTGTGGCCGCGGATATCGGTATCGATCCCCATCCGGCCAGCGCTGGCGACCTGATAGACTTCGACCTTTATCCAGCGTTCGACATGACGTATGGCCTTCAAGTCCGACCGTAAAGACCGCAAGCCGCTCAAGCTCAAGACGGGCTCCTTCGACCGTAATGCCGCCATGGCCCGTATGGGCGTGATGGCCGGGGCGTCGTTCGCCGGTCATACGCTGGGGAACATGTTTCGCAGCAAGGAAGACCGGGAACGACGCAACCGCGAGTTCTACGTCAAACAGGCGGAGTTCCTGGCCGACGAGCTGGGCCAGCTCAAGGGCAGCGTAATGAAGGTCGGCCAGATGCTGTCGGTGTACGGGCAGTATTTCATGCCGCCCGAAGCCATCGAGGTGCTGCGCAGCCTTCAGGACGACAGCCCGCCGGTGGCCTGGGAAGACCTCGAGCCGGTGGTGGTGGAGCGCCTGGGCAAAAAGCGTCTGGCCGAGCTGGAAATCGACCCGGAGCCGATGGCAGCCGCCTCGCTGGGCCAGGTCCATCGCGCCACGCGCAAGTCGGACGGCCTGGAACTGTGCGTGAAGATCCAGTATCCGCGCCTGGCTGATGCCATCGACAGCGATATCCGCACGCTGACCCAGATCGTGCGTCTGGCCCGGCTTGTGCCCAAGGGCATGGAGCTGAACGCGATCATGGAAGAAGTACGCGAGATGATCTACCGCGAGGTGGATTACGATCGCGAGCTGCGCATGACGCGCGAGTTTTCCACCCGGCTCGAAGGCGACGAGCGCTACGTGGTGCCCCAGGTCTTCCCGGAATACTCCACCGAAACCGTGCTGGTGACTTCCTACGAAGCCGCGCACCACGTACAGAGCGAAGCGGTACAGGATCTCGACCAGGCGCGCCGCAACGAGATCGGTCGCAGCGCGCTGGACCTGTTCTTCCGCGAGTTCTTTGTGTGGGGCATCGTGCAGACGGACCCGCATTTCGGCAACTACAAGATTCGCCTGCGCGAGGACGGACCGGACCAGATGGTACTGCTGGATTTCGGCGCCACGCGCGAATTCGCACCGCGTTTTCTCGGCTCCTACTACGATGTGGTCACCGGTGCCTTCGAAAAGGACGCCAAGCGGCTGATCGACGGCGCCATCGGCATCAACCTGCTACGCCGCGATTCACCCCAGCACGTGTTCGATGCCTTCGCCAAGGTCGGCATGCTCATGATCGAGCCGTTCGCCGACGACGCGCCCGACGAATTGACCACGCCGGACGGGGCCTACCGCTGGGGCGAGTCGGACCTACCGTTTCGGGTGTCGCGGGCGGTTTCCGACGCCGCGATCTCCCGGTGGTTCCGAATCCCGCCGCGCGAGATCGTTTTCCTGCACCGCCGGATGGGCGGCGTGTTCGTACTGCTGGCCGTGCTCGATGCCGAAGTCGACGCCCACGGTATGCTCGCCTCTTATCTGTATCGCGACGACGGCTCGCCGTCCGCCAACGGCATGGACCGCCCGGCCGAGTGAGCGGCCCCGGCTTTCATCGTCACCCCCAAGCACAAGGAACGCGCTGAATGAAGTTCGAAGAAACCTATGATTTCGATTATCCCGTGGACGTCATCATGACGATGTTCGGTGACGAGTCGTACTACCTGCGCAAGTACGAGCGCCTGGATGGGCGCAGCGCCGAACATATCGCTACCACCCAGGGTAAGGACGAGTTCGAAATCACCGTGCGCTACGGCTTCGGTACGGAAGAAATGAACCTGCCCGACATGATCCGTTCGCGCATGCCCAAGAAGGTGGACATGCTGCAGACGGATCGCTGGGATCTGGCCGCCAATCACGGTCGAATCGATATCGACTTCGAGAAAACGCCTGCGAACGTGGCCATCGACATGCGCCTGAAGGACAATGGCGGCAAGGCCCGTATGACGCTCGGCTTCAATATCAAGGTCGAGGTACCCATGTTGGGCGGGCGCGTAGAAAAAGCCATTTCCGGGCCGCTTACGCGCCGTGTCTGGCGCGATCTGGATATCAGCAACGAAATGGCGGAAGAGTACGCCGCCAAATAGCCGTGAAAAACGCTGACCACAACAATGACAGCAAGGATGTGCCGGCGCGGGAAAGCCGACGGCCGCCCACGCTATGGCAGAGCTGGATGAGCGTGATGGCGGCGTTCTTCGGCGTGCAGTCGAGCGAGAATCGCGAGCGCGATTTCACCCGCGGTCGAGCCAGTCATTTCATACTGCTAGGCTTGGTGGCCACGGTGCTGCTCGTAATGCTGCTGGTGGGCCTGGTCAAACTCGCCACTTCCATGGCGTGACCCACCCGAGCGCGACCCGCACGCTCACTGCGGGTCGGTTTGGCTGGCCATGCGCTTGAGCCGGTAAAGCAGTTCCAGCGCCTCGCGCGGGGTGAGGTCGTCGCAGTCGAGTTCGGCCAGCGCGTCGTGCACCGGGTCCGGCTCGGCGGGCTTGTCCTCAACCGGTGCGGCCTCGAACAGGCCGAGCTGCGGGCCGGACTGTTCGCGCGACTGGGCTTCCAGCTCGGCCAGGTGTTTTTCAGCCTGGCGGATAACGGCCCGCGGTACGCCCGCCAACGAGGCCACCTGCAGCCCGAAGCTGCGCGATGCGGGCCCGGGCCGGATGGCATGCAGAAACACCAGCTTCTGCTCGCCGCCGCTGTTGTAGTCGGCCACTTCGAAATGGGCATTACGGCTCGCCGGCCAGTCCTCGGCGAGCTGGGTGAGTTCGAAATAGTGGGTGGCGAACAGCGTATAGGCCCGGTTGTGGCGGGCCAGGCGTTCGGCCACCGCGCGCGCCAGCGCCAGGCCGTCGTAGGTCGAGGTGCCGCGGCCGATCTCGTCGAGCAGCACCAGCGAGCGCTCGGTGGCGTGGTGCAGGATCTGCGCGGTTTCGCTCATTTCCACCATGAAGGTGGATTGGCCGGCTGCCAGGTCGTCGCCCGCGCCAATCCGGGTGAATATGCGATCGAGCGGGCCGATTTCGGCGGCCTCGGCCGGCACGAAGCTGCCGATATGCGTGAGTAGCACGATGAGTGCCGTCTGGCGCATATAGGTCGATTTGCCGCCCATGTTCGGGCCGGTGATCAGCAGCAGTCGGCAGTCGTCGTCGAGCTCGGTATCGTTGGCCACGAACGGGGTATCGGAGAAATGCTCGACCACCGGATGACGCCCACCGGTGATACGAACGCCCGGGACGTCGGTGAGGGTGGGCGCCACCCAGTGATAATCCAGCGCACAGCGCGACAGCGCACACAGCACGTCCAGGCTGGCCAGCCCGGCCGCGATCGACTGCAGCCTGGGCAGGTGCGCGGCCAGCGTTTCCACCAGCTCGGCGTATAGGGCTTTCTCCCGAGCCAGAGCGCGCTCGCGCGCCGAGAGCACCTGGTCCTCGAACTGCTTGAGTTCCGGCGTGATATACCGTTCCACGGCCTTGAGCGTCTGGCGGCGCTGATAGTCGATGGGCGCGGCATCGGCATGCACGCGCCCCATCTCGATGTAATAGCCGTGCACGCGGTTGTAGCCCACCTTGAGCGTGTCCACGCCGGTGCGTTCGCGCTCGCGGGTTTCCAGGTCGGCGAGATAGCCGTCCGCGTTGGCCGACAGGTCGCGCAGCTCGTCGAGCGTTTCGTCGTAGCCGCGGGCGATCACGCCGCCGTCGCGTACCACCACCGGCGGCTCGGCTACCACCGCGCGCTCGAGCAGTGCGCGTACCTCGTCGGCCGGGTCGATCTGCTCGTGCAGTGCGGCCAGCAGGGGCGCGTCGAGGCCGGCCAGTGTGCGGCGTATGGCCGGAAGCGCGGCCAGCGCTCGCGTGAGCCCCGACAAATCGCGCGGGCGCGCGGAGGCCAGGGCGATGCGCGTGGCGATACGCTCGACGTCGGGTACTTCCTTGAGCCGTTCGGACAGCCCGGCATGGCTGCCCGACAGCAGCGTTTCGATGGCCAGATGGCGATGGCGCAGGATATCGAAGTTGCGCAGCGGCTCGGCCAGCCAGCGGCGCAACGCGCGTGCGCCCATCGCGGTGGCACAACGGTCGAGCAGGCCCACCAGGCTGTGCCGGGTATCGCCGGAGGCGCTGCGCTCGATTTCCAGATTGCGCCGGGTGGCCGCATCCAGCACCAGCGTATCGGTGACCGCATAGGTGCGCAGGCTCTTGATATGCGATAGCGCCGCCTGCTGAGTCGCCTCCACGTAATCGATGAGCGCGCCGGCCGCGGCGATGGCGCGCGGCAGGTCGGCACAGCCAAAGGCATCCAGCTGTGCGACCTCGAAAAAACCTTCCAGCCGTCGTCGGGCGCTGATCGCATCGAACAGCCAGCTCGGCCGGCGGGTCAGGGCGACCCCGTCCAGGGGCAGTTCGAGCGAGGCCTGTTCGCTCACCACGATCTCGGCCGGATCGAGCCGGGCGAGTTCGGCGGCCAGCCCCGTTTCGTCGGCAACTTCGGTCACCGCGAAGTCGCCGCGGGCCAGTTCCAGCACGGCGATGCCGATCGCCCGTTTCGCCGGGGCGATCGCCACGATCAGATTGGCGCGACGCGCATCCAGCAGCGCATCGTCGGTGACCGTGCCGGGGGTGACCACGCGCACCACTTCGCGTCTGACCGGGCCCTTGCTCGCGCCCGGCGCTTCCAGCTGCTCACAGATGGCGATGGATTCGCCCTTGGCGATCAGTCGCGCAAGATACTGCTCGGCGGCGTGATAGGGCACGCCCGCCATCGGGATCGAGCGCCCGGCGGATTCGCCGCGTGCCGTCAGCGTGATATCGAGCAGCTCGGCCGCGCGGTGGGCATCGTCGAAGAACAGTTCGTAGAAGTCGCCCATGCGATAGAACAGCAGCATGTGCGGGTAGTCGGCCTTGATGCCGAGGTACTGGCGCATCATCGGCGTATGCCCGGCGTAGTCGTCGGCCGGGCTGTCGGTGCGCGGATCGGTGCGGGGGCGTGCGCTCATGAAGCAGTCTGTGTCGGTAAACGAACGAGGGGCGCGGCCCGGCAGGCCACAGCGCGCAATTGTAGACGTACGCCGGGGAATACGCAGAACCCCGTGGCGCCGCAGGCTGCGCCTGTCGAATCGGGCGCTCGGCCGGCACCGCGATTATCAGTCGTTACGCGCAACAGTCCGCAAATCGTGAGATGTCTTAGGCATAATGCAGCCATGACGGTACCTTACGACGCCCAGACTTCGATTGCCTCGCTCGTCGATCAGCTGGCCACGCTGATGACCGGCCGTGGGCAAACCCTGGCCACCGCCGAGTCCTGCACCGGCGGCATGATTGCGGCCGCCTGTACCGACCGGGCCGGCAGCTCGGCATGGTTCGAGCGTGGTTTCGTGACCTACTCGAATGAAGCGAAGCAGGACAGCCTCGGCGTGGCCAGTGAACTCATCGAGCGCCACGGCGCGGTCAGCGAACCGGTGGTCGCGGCCATGCTCGAGGGCACGCTCGCACATAGCCCGGCCGACTGGGCGATCGCCGTATCCGGGGTCGCGGGGCCCGGCGGCGGCAGCGAAGACAAGCCGGTGGGCACGGTCTATATCGGCTGGGTCGCAAGAAGCCGGCCGCCCGAAGTGGTGCGCTATCAGTTCGAAGGCCCGCGTGACGAGGTCCGCAGCCAGAGCGTGGTTGCCGCGCTGGTGGGGCTGCGCGAGCGTGTCGACGCCAGCTGAGTCCAGACACCGCCGCGGTCGATGACAGCCGCGACTGACCCACCGCGCGACAGCCAGCGGTTGTTCTTCGCGCTCATGCCGCCGCCTGGCGTTGCAGCGCGTATCGCCAATGCGGCGGATCGGCTCGGGCTCGTCGGCCGGCGTATCGAATCGTCGCGTCTACACCTCACGCTCGTTTTTCTCGGCGCCGTCGAGTCGGCGATACAGGCCCGCCTTTGCGGCGTGGCCGAGACGATCGACCTGCCGGCGTTTACGCTCGTGCTCGATCGGTTGAGCGGCTTCCAGGGCCCGCAGATTGCCTGGCTCGGGCCCTCCAGTCCGCCGTGTACGCTGTTGGACTTGGCGTCGGCGCTGGATAAAAATACAATTGGCGGCATTGATAACTATCAGTTTCGCCCGCATGTCAGCGTCAGACGCGGCATTGGCTGCGTAGCCACGGCACGAGTTGAACCGATCGCATGGCCGGTTACCCATTTTTCGCTGATCGCAAGCGGCGACGGCGGGCAGCCCGGGGCCTATCGGGAACTGGGCCGCTGGCCGCTTGAACGAGGGCGCCCGGCATTGTGAAATAATGGCCGCGTAGCGTGTCATGACCGCCTCGCCACGGCCGGCGCGGCGACCGTATCCACGAACGACAAAGCGACGACAACTATGGACGAAGATCGTAAGAAAGCACTGGCGGCTGCCCTGAGCCAGATCGAGCGTCAGTTCGGCAAGGGCTCGGTCATGCGCATGGGCGACCAGGACACGAGCAATATTCCGTCCATTTCCAGCGGGTCGCTCACGCTGGATATCGCCCTGGGCATCGGCGGCTATCCGCGCGGTCGCGTCGTGGAAATCTACGGTCCCGAGTCGTCCGGCAAGACCACGCTCACGCTTCAGGCCATCGCCGAATGCCAGAAGGGCGGCGGCACCGCGGCGTTCATTGACGCCGAGCACGCGCTGGACCCGACCTATGCCGAAGCGCTCGGCGTGGATATCGAAAATCTGCTCATCAGCCAGCCGGATACCGGCGAACAGGCGCTCGAAATCGCGGACATGCTGGTGCGTTCGGCAGCCGTGGATATCGTTGTGGTCGACTCGGTGGCCGCACTCACGCCCAAGGCCGAAATCGAAGGCGAAATGGGTGATTCGCACGTTGGCCTGCAGGCGCGCCTGATGAGCCAAGCGCTGCGCAAGCTCACCGCCAACATCAAGCGCACCGGCACCACGGTGATGTTCATCAACCAGATCCGTATGAAGATCGGCGTGATGTTCGGCAGCCCCGAAACCACCACGGGCGGTAACGCTCTGAAATTCTATGCTTCGGTACGCCTGGATATCCGTCGTATCGGCGCGATCAAGAAGGGCGACGAGGTCATCGGCAACGAAACCCGGGTGAAGGTGGTCAAGAACAAGATGGCACCGCCGTTCCGCAAGGCGGAATTCGAGATCCTTTACGGCGAGGGCAGCTCGCGCGAAGGCGAGATCATCGATTTGGGCGTGGCCAACAACCTCATCGAAAAAGCCGGCTCCTGGTATTCCTATAACGGCGACCGTGTCGGGCAGGGCAAGGACAACGCCCGTAACTTCCTCAAGGAAAACCCCGAAATCGCCCAGCAGCTTGAAACCGCGCTGCGTGAGAAGCTGCTTGCGCCCAAACGCAAGAAAAAGGACGAGAAGGCCGAGGCAGCCGCCGAGCAAGGCGAAGGCGAGGCCGCGGACGATCTGCTCGGCTCCGCACAGGGCGGCAAGAACAGCTAGGCGCGTCGATCGGGCGCTGTAAAGCAAGCGATGACGCAGGCGCAAAACGACGATCAACCGCTCGACCCGGCCGCCGAGCGCATCGCCATTCGCAAACGGGCCATGGACATGCTCGCGCGCCGCGAGCATGCGCCGGCCGAGCTCTCGCAGAAGCTGGCCAAACGCGATCACGACCGCGAACAGGTGGCCGAGGTGCTCGACGAACTGATCGACGACGGGCTGCTGTCGGCCGCCCGTTATGCCGATGCCATGGTGTCGTCGCGCGCCTCCCGCGGTATCGGGCCGGTGCGCATTCGCGCGGAGCTGGCAGCGGTGCGCATCGACGAGGCCGAGATCGAACGCGCGCTCGCCGACAGCGAAACCGACTGGAACGCGCTCGCCGAAGAGGTGCGCGCCAAACGTTTCGGCGCGGCACAGCCCGAGGATTTCCCCGCCAAGGCCAAGCAGATGCGGTTTCTGCAGCGCCGTGGTTTCGATATGGACATGCTCAACGCCGCCTTCGACGACTGAGAGAACGAACGTCGGCGCCCGGCCGGCCCGGGCGTCGCGTCGCCAGTCCTGTCGGTGCAAAGTAACGCTTGATTAAGCGCAAGGGTCAGCATGCGGCGTGAACAGCAGATCACGCGCGTTGCCAGCGATGGGCCGTTGGCCTTGTCTGCGTTCGTTCGCGCGCGTTCCGAGAATGCTTGCTCAGTAGCGCCACGAACCAGGGCCTGCTCATGTAGCCCGTTGAGCAGGCAACGCGAACAGCAAGCCACGCAGCCTCGCGCAGTTTGTGTTTCGGGTTATTCGCGTGTCTTGGCGTTCATTTGCGGACAAACTGCTTGCTTGAGTATCGCCGACTACGTTTCATACACGGCCAAGATAATGACTTGTCAGCCCAAGCCGCAAAGGAATGACTCATGAACATCACCGCCGAAATCTGCGTTATTCCCATGGGCGCGGGCGTGTCCGTATCGCGCTATATCGCGGCCTGTCAGCCGATTCTTGAAAAGGCGGGGCTTAATCCCGTCGTGCATGCCTATGGCACCAACGTGGAAGGCGAGTGGGACGACGTGTTCGCGGCGTTCAAGCAATGCCATCAGACCATTCACGAGCTGGGCGCGCCGCGCGTGTTCACCACCATCAAGCTGGGCAGCCGCAGCGATCGTGTGCAGAGCAATCAGGACAAGGTCGATAGCGTTCGCGCGCTACGGTGATCGACTACGCCGGCGCCGGTAGGGCCAGCCAAAAGGCTCTGCTAAACTAGCGCGCTATTTGCTCCCAGCTGAATTTGTAAGAGGCGCCTGCCCATGATGTCCACCAACGCGTTGCGTGCGCGTTTCGTCGAATATTTCGAACGGCACAAGCATCGATTCGTCGCCTCGAGCAGCCTGGTACCGGCCTCCGATCCGACCCTGCTGTTTACGAACGCCGGCATGGTGCCGTTCAAGGACGTGTTTCTGGGCCGCGACAAGCGCGACTACAGTCGTGCCGTGTCGTCGCAGCGCTGTGTGCGCGCCGGCGGCAAGCACAACGACCTGGAAAACGTCGGCTATACCGCGCGCCATCACACCTTCTTCGAAATGCTGGGCAACTTCAGCTTCGGCGATTATTTCAAGCGCGAGGCCATTCATTTCGCCTGGGAATTTCTCACCGGCGAACTCGGCCTGCCCAAGGAAAAACTCTGGGTCACGGTCTACGAGGAAGACGAAGAAGCCGCGCGTATCTGGCTCGACGAAATCGGCGTGTCCGAGTCCACGTTCTCGCGCATCGGCGCCAAGGACAACTTCTGGCAGATGGGTGATACCGGCCCCTGCGGGCCGTGCTCGGAAATCTTCTACGACCACGGCGAGCATATCGCCGGTGGGCCGCCCGGTACGCCGGAAGAGGACGGCGACCGCTTCGTGGAGATCTGGAATCTGGTGTTCATGCAGTACGACCGTCAGCCCGACGGCACCATGGTCGATCTGCCCAGCCCGTCGATCGATACCGGCATGGGCCTGGAGCGTATCGCCGCGGTCATGCAGGGCACCCACGACAACTACGGCATCGACGTCTTCCAGACGCTGATCAAGGCAGCGGCGGACGCGGTGGGCATGGACGCGGCCAAGGCCGAGCCGGCGCATCAGTCGTCGCTCAAGGTGGTGGCCGATCATATCCGTGCCACCGCGTTCCTGATTACCGACGGGGTGATGCCGTCGAACGAAGGCCGCGGCTACGTGCTGCGCCGGATCATGCGGCGCGCGATCCGCCACGGACACAAGCTGGGCGCGACTGGCACCTTCTTCTACAAGCTGGTCGGCCCGCTGGTCGAACTCATGGGCGACGCCTTTCCCGAGCTGGCTGATTCGAAGGCCCAGATCGAGCGCGTTGTCGAGCAGGAAGAACAGCGCTTCGCACTCACGCTCGCCCAGGGCCTGCGGATCCTCGAGGATGCGATCGGTGCCATGAGTGGTACCGAGATTCCGGGCGAGACGGTGTTCAAGCTCTACGATACCTACGGGTTTCCGGTCGATCTCACCAACGACGTGGCCCGCGAGCGCGGCCTGACCCTGGATACGCGTGGCTTCGATGCCGAAATGTCGGCCCAGCGCGAGCGCGCGCGTGCGGCCAGCCAGTTCGGTGCCGACTACCACGCCAAGATCGACGTGCAGTCGCCAACCGAGTTCATCGGCTACACCGAAACCCGCGGCCGCGCACAGCTGATCAGCCTCGTACAGAACGAACAGCCGGTGGACCGGCTGGCAGCGGGCGCCGAGGGCGTACTCGTGCTCGATCGCACCCCGTTCTACGGCGAATCCGGTGGTCAGCTGGGCGATCACGGCGTCATCGACGCCGACGGCGCTCGCTTCGTGGTAACGGACACTCAGAAACAAAACGGCGTGTTCCTGCACTTCGGCCGGGTCGAATCCGGCGAATTCGCCGCCGGCATGACCGTGGATGCCCAAGTCGATACGGCTCGCCGCCAGGATATCGAGCTCAACCACACTGCCACCCATCTGTTGCATGCCGCCCTGCGCGAAACGCTGGGCACGCATGTGCGCCAGAAAGGCTCGATGGTCGCGCCCGATCGGCTGCGTTTTGACTTTGCCCATTTCGAGTCGGTGACCGCCGATACGCTGGCCGATATCGAAGCGCAGGTGAATGCCCGCGTACGCGAGAACATCCAGGGCCAGTTCTATACCCGCAGCTACGACGAGGCCATCGCCGAGGGCGCGCTGGCCTTCTTCGGCGAGAAATACGGCGACGAAGTGCGCGTGGTGCGCTTTGGCGACTATTCGGTGGAGCTGTGCGGCGGTACCCATGTGCCGGCCAGCGGCGCGATCGGTCTGGTCAAGATCACCGAGGAACGCGGCGTAGCCGCGGGCGTGCGCCGCCTGGAAGCTGTCACCGGCGCGCATGCGCTCAAGTGGGTTCAGGACACCATGGCCCGCGAAATCCGCGTGGCGTCCCGGCTCAAGGCCGCGCCCGCCGAGCTCGAGGACAAGCTCGATCGCATGCTCGAACGCGTGGCCGGGCTGGAAAAACAGCTCGACCAGGCCAACCAGAAGCTGGCGGCCAGCCAGGGCGACGATCTCGCCGACGCGGCCCGCGAGATCGGCGGTGCTCAGGTGGTGGTCCGGCGCATGGACGGCGCCGATCGCAAGGTATTGCGCGATACCGTCGACGCGCTCAAGAACAAGCTCGACCACGGCGTGATCGTGCTGGGGGCCGCCACCGACGGCAAGGTTGCGCTCATCGCGGGCGTGGCCAAGAGCCAAAGCAAGGCGCTGCCGGCCGGTGATCTCGTCAATTTCGTGGCCGAACAGGTCGGTGGCAAGGGCGGCGGCCGGCCGGATATGGCCCAGGCCGGCGGCAGCGACGCCAGCAAGCTCGATGAAGCGCTGGAAAGCGTTTACGGTTGGATCGAGCAGCGACTCGGGTAAGCTTAGTCGTATCAGTATTCAAGACCGGCGCGACCCAGCGCCCGACAAGGAAAACGATATTCCATGGCACTGATTGTTCAGAAATACGGCGGCTCGTCCGTCGGCAGCGTCGACAAGATCAAGCGCATCGCCCAGAAGATCAAGGGCTATCGCGATAACGGCGACCAGGTTGTGGTCGTGGTGTCGGCGATGGGCGGCGAAACCGATCGCCTGCAGGGCTTGGCCGAAGAGCTCGACGGCCGTCCGATTCCACGCGAAATGGATGTGCTGCTCTCGACCGGGGAGCAGGTCACCATTTCGCTGCTGTCGATGGCGTTGCGCCATACCGGCGTATCGGCGCGTTCGTTCACCGGCTGGCAGGTGCCGATCGTCTCGGACGATTCGCATTCCAAGGCACGTATCCAGAAGATCGAACCGGACAACCTGCGCAGCGCGCTCGACGAAGGCGATGTGGCCGTTGTCGCCGGCTTCCAGGGTATTACCGAGTCCAACGAGATCTCGACCCTCGGCCGCGGCGGATCGGATACCACGGCGGTCGCACTCGCCGCCGCGCTTGGCGCCGACGAATGCCAGATCTACACCGACGTGGACGGGGTCTATACCACCGATCCGCGCGTGGTCTCGGGCGCGCGTCGTCTCGAGCAGATTACGTTCGAAGAAATGCTGGAAATGGCCAGCCTAGGTTCCAAGGTGTTGCAGATCCGCGCGGTCGAGTTCGCCGGTAAATACGGCGTGCCTCTGCGCGTACTGTCCACCTTCGACGACGGCCCCGGCACGCTCATTACATTGGAGAAACAAGTGGAAGAACCGATCATCTCCGGCATCGCCTTTACCAAGGATGAAGCCCAGCTCACCGTGCTCGGCGTGCCCGACAAGCCCGGCATTGCCTATGCGCTGCTCGGCCCGATCGGCGAAGCCAATATCGAAGTCGACATGATCCTGCAGAACGTGTCGGGCGATTCGTCCAGCGACTACACCCTGACCGACTTCACGTTCACCGTGCATACGCGCGATTTCGACGCGGCCAAGGAGCTGCTCGAGAAAGCCGCCAAGGACCTGGGCGCGCGTGAAGTCTCGGGCCAGGCCGGGATCGCCAAGGTCTCGCTGGTGGGCGTGGGCATGCGTTCGCACGCCAACGTCGCGGCGCGCATGTTCAAGGCCCTGGCCAGCGAGAACATCAACCTGCGCATGATCTCGACCACCGAGATCAAGATTTCGATCGTGATCGAAACCAAGTACCTGGAACTGGCCGTGCGCGCGCTGCACGACGAGTTCGAGCTCGACGAAGAGCCGAAGAAGGTCGAAAGCGAGCTCACGCCGAGCGCGGAACAGGGCTAGATCGCACCCGTGCTCATCTTCGAACGTCGCGCCGGTGAGCGCCTGCACATCGGCGACGAAATCGAGGTGAGGGTGCTGGATACCGACGGCGAACGCGTGCGTATCGCCGTCGAAGCGCCGCGGGACGTACGGGTGGAAAGCGTCGACGAGTCGTGCGAGCACAACGAATCGTCGATCGATCGCAAATGAAGTCGCATAAGGGGTTTACCCGCAAGGCTTAGCCGGGTATTATTCGCGGCCTTGAACGAATGAGAGTTCGTTTTCGCAAGGCCGCTACTCCGGTGAGTCGGTTTGTCGAAACAGTCGACGCAAACGGCTTCAGAACGGCGATTGCGTTTCGCAGGACAACGATTTTTGGAGAGGTGGCCGAGTGGCTGAAGGCGCTCCCCTGCTAAGGGAGTAAGGGGTTTATAGCCCCTTCGAGGGTTCGAATCCCTCCCTCTCCGCCATGACAACCAGTCAAGGGCCCGTAGCTCAGTTGGATAGAGCGTGCGGCTACGAACCGCAAGGTCGGGAGTTCGAATCTTCCCGGGCCCGCCATGCAAAGAAGGCTTCCCAGAGATGGGGAGCCTTTTTT
>NZ_CAXGSH010000084.1:0-17659 GCF_964012375.1 uncultured Salinisphaera sp. | reverse complement strand
GGGCGGCGCAGCCGCACCGGCCCCGAAGGGGTGAGCCGCGCAGCGGCGAATAATCGTCCCGGGCGCGCCATACCCCAGCGCTCCGTAGTGCGAGCGCGTTACAGCCATGATCGCTACAACGCTAACTCGCAACAGAACGCGGGTGACAGCAAGCGGCGCGCAGCCGCCGCCCGCATGCGTCTCGTCTTAAAGTCGCATTATCGGTGTTCATACCCATTACTTCCCGATGACAAAGGGATAACGTCTAGCGCATATCGAGAACATGGGTCTGCCGCGGCGGGGAAGGGGGGCGTGATGGGTAAGAAGGCATTCATGGCCGGGTGGGCGCTTGTTCTGTTGTTTGCCATCGGCCTGGTCGGCTGCGGCGATGGCGATGACGGGTCTGTAGACGTCACGAGCTCTCGCGAGCCCGTGGACGGCGGCGGTGGTGATCCTGCCACACCCGCAGCCCTGTTCTGCGACGAGAGCGCACCCGCGCTTGAGGCCGGGCGCGTCGACGAGGTCACGCAATCGACCGATATCGATGGCACGACGATCGATGTGGCCATGACGTTGTATACGCCGGCGCTCGACAAAGGCGAGTGCGCGCCGCTGATCGTTCACAGCCACGGCTTTGGCGGCAGCCGGATTACCGACCTCGACGACGTGGCAGACGACGCCAACGCGTCCGATCTGGCCACTCGCCAGGCGTGGGAATCGGGCTATTTCGTGGTCAGTTTCGATCAGCGTGGCTTTGGCGAGACGGGTGGCCGGGTGATGGTCGAAAACCCCGACTTCGAAGGCCGCGACACGATAGCGGTCATCGACTATGCGATCGAACGATTCCAGGGCCATCTGGCCTATCGTCGCGGCGAACCCGTGCTCGGCGCGCTCGGCCTGTCCTATGGCGGCGGTTATCAGCTGGTGGGCGCCGGCGTGGACCCGCGCATCGACGCCATCGTGCCCGCGGCCACCTGGCACGACTTGACTTATAGCCTCGCACCGAACGGCACGCCCAAGACCGTATGGCTGGATCTGCTGGTCCTGCTCGGCGTGACCGGCGCCGAAGGTGCGCTCGATCCGTTTCTCTACGAGGGCTTCGTACAAGCCCAGTTTGGCGAGATTTCAGAGGATATTCTCGCCGAGGTCGAAGGCAACGGGCTAAACGCCTTCTGCGACGGCTTGCGGCCGAGCGAAGGCGTACCGCGCGTCGATGCGTTTTTCGTACAGGGCGTGAACGATACGCTGTTCAACATGAACGAGGCCGTGCGCAACGCCCAGTGCCTGCGTGCGGCCGGCAACGACGTGCGCCTGCTCATTCAGCGCACCGGCCATATCCTGCCGCTTTTCCAGGCCGTGCAGGGCGCGTTCGGTTTCGACCTGGACCCGCGTGTTACCTGCGGCAATGCGACCTATGCCACCTCGGAGCGCATGCTCAGCTTTCTCGACGAGAAGCTGCGCGGTGTCGAAGCCCGCCCGCCGGTCGACGACAATTGCTTCGTTCAGGACGATACGCACGGCGTGGTGACCGACGATGTCCCGATCGGTGGGCAGCGTTACACAATACCTTCCACCACCCTGTCCACCGGCCCGGTGGTGGAAACCGTGGTCAACGTACTCCAGGGCCTGCAGATCAACGGCAGCCCGTTGCTGCCGACCGTGCTCGAGTCGCTGGGCATGACGGTGGCCAACCTGCTGGATACGCTCGAGGCGTTGTTGACCAACCCGGGCGAACTCGACAGCGTGCTGACCGACGAGGTGCTGCAGCTGCTACCGCCGGAATTGCTCAACGAGCTGACCGCGCCGTCGCGGGAGCTTTTCCTGTTCACCGCCGAACGGCCGATGACGCTGGCGGGTATCCCAGTGGCGGACCTGAAGATCGAGAGCGCGGCGGAGAATCCCATCGTGTTCGTAGGCCTGGGCCTCAAACGTCAGGGCGAAACCCGCATCGATCTGATCAATACGCAGGTCGCGCCTTTGAGCGGGCAGGCCGACGGGGTTTACCAACAGCCGCTGGTGGGTATATCGACCCGGCTCAACCCCGGCGACGAGGTGTATCTGATGGTGTACGGCTTTCATAACCAGTACTACCTCAGCTTCAATCGTCTGCCGCGCGTGGTGACGCTTTCCGGCGCCGTCGATCTACCGCTGCTGCCAGAGGCTATGGGCCGGTAGTGACGGGGTGGCGCGGTTTCCGGCACGTCAGCAGCGCCCTGGCGACGGTTATCGAGTCGCGTATATTCCGCCCTTGCCCCGGCGGGGCGGTGCACGGCCGGCTGCGGCCCGGCCTCAAAGATGAAGCGCGTTGCGCCGGCTATCGGGCCTCGACCTGCGACACGACGCAGGCCGAGGCGGATGGCGTTATTTCCAGACCTGTGCCGCGGTTTCGACCACGCGTTCGAGCTTGGCCCACTGCACGTCTTCGGTGATCTCGTTGCCTTCGGCGGTACTGGAGAAGCCGCACTGCGGGCTCAGGCATAGCTGATCGAGCGGCACGTACTGTGCGGCCTCGTCGATACGTTTGGCCAGTTCGTCGTGCGACTCCAGCGCTTCGAGCTTCGAGGAAACCAGGCCGAGCACCACGTCCTTGCCCTTGGGCACGAAACGCAGCGGCGCGAAGTCGCCCGAGCGTTCGTCGTCGTATTCCAGAAAATAGGCGTCCACGTTCAGCTCGTTGAACAGCACGTCGGCCACCGGCTCGTAGCTGCCCTGGGCAAACCAGGTGCTGCGATAGTTGCCGCGGCACAGATGCACACCCACGGTCAGATCGTCGGGTTTGCTTTCGAGCGCGGCGTTGATGAGTTCGGCATAGCGGTGCGGCAGTTCGTTCGGGTCGTCGCCGCGATCGGCCGCGGCAGCGCGCATGTCCGGATCGCAGAGATAGGCCAGATTGGTGTCGTCGAGCTGGATATAGCGACAGCCCGCGTCGTGCAGGGCCGCGATCTCGTCGCGATAGCACTGGGCGAGATCCTCGAAGAAGCCGTCCAGTTCGGGGTAGGCCTCGATATCGATCGCCGCGCGGCCACCGCGAAAATGCACCATCGTCGGGGAGGGGATCGAAACCTTGGGCATGACGCCGCTATGGGCGGCCAGATATCGGTAGTCCGCAACCTGGATATTGCGGGCGTGGGCGAGCTTGCCGGTCACGCTGAGCTTGGGCGGCGTGAAGCCGTCGTCCGACGACTTGGCGTTGGGGTTGGCACTGATGCCGCCGGTGACACTCACGCCATCCAGCTGTTGCAGAAAATCCAGATGGAAATAGGCACGCCGGAATTCGCCATCGGTCACACACGGCAGGCCGACGTTTTCCTGTTTTCTGACGACATCGGCGATCGCCTTGTCTTCGACAGCGCGCAGCGCATCGGCGTCGATCTCGCCCCGCGCATGCTCGGCACGGGCCTGCATGAGGTTTGCCGGGCGCAGCAGGCTGCCGACGTGGTCGGAGCGAAAGGGAGGTTGGGTGCGATGCATGGGTTGTCCTTTTTTTGGCCTTCTATTCAGCGTGATGGCTTGGCTCGGGACGCACAAGTCGACGCGCCCCGGCGCGGCGTTGTCACGACGCCCGATTGTCAGAAATCGAAGAACACGGTTTCCTGCGGGCCCTGGAGATGGATTTCGAAGCGATAGCGTGGTGTGTCGGCCTGGGTATCGCGGCGGGCGATCAACGTGTCGCGCCGACTCGGCGGCAGCGCGTTAAAGAAGGGGCAGCCGGCGTTCGCTTGGTGTTCGTCATCGAAATACAGCCGCGTATGCAGGTGGATATTGATGCCGCGTGCGAAGAGCATGAGGTTGATATGTGGTGCCATCGGCTGGCCGCCCGGGTGCGCCACACGGCCAGGTTTGACGGTATAAAACGTCCACCAGCCGTCGTCGGTCGCCGATGGCGCGCTGCGCCCGAAGCCGCGAAAGGCGTGCTCGGCGCGATAGTCGGTTTGATAGACGCCGTGCGCGTCGGCCTGCCAGGCCTCGACGAAGATATCCTCGACCGGATCGCCGTTGCCGTCGATCACCCGGCCGTGGATTTCGATCGCCTCGCCTGTGGCATCCGCTGCGGCGATCTCGGGGCCGATTTCCGACGCGCGCGGCGGCAGCCCGGCCACATCGAGTGCCAGGCCGATATGCACGAACGGCCCGGCGGTCTGCGAAGGGGTTTCCGGGTACGAAAGTCCTTCATCATGGGTTGGGCGCGTCATATTCAGCTCGCGTTTTCGAAGTAGGTCTGCAGCGCGCCGCGGGTGACGATATCGAAACGGTAGGCGAGACAGTCCATCGGCCGGGCCGCGGCCTTGTCGAGCCGGGCGACGAGGGTGGCGACCGCCTCCGGATCATCGAGGGTGTTCACGATCGGGCACAGCGGGATGAGCGGATCGCCTTCGAAATAAAGCTGGGTTATTAGACGTGTACTGATCGACGGGCCCATCACCGAGACGTGGATATGCGCCGGACGCCACGAGTTCACGTCGTTCGGCCAGGGGTAGGGGCCGGGCTTGACGGTACGAAAGCGATACCAGCCGTCGTCATCCGTGATGGTTCGGCCCACGCCGCCGAAATTCGGATCGAGCGGGGCGAGGTAGCCGTCCTTGATATGGCGATACTTGCCGCCGGCGTTGGCCTGCCAGATCTCGACCAGTGTACCGGCCACGGGTTTGTTGTACTGATCCACCACGCGGCCGTGAACAATGATGCGTTCGCCGATCGGCAGGCCGTCCTGTGCGGTGCCCGAGCGAAAGTTCAGGAGCAGGTCGTTGTCGAAGCGGCCGAGCGCAAACCGGTCGAAATCCGGGCCGGTCAGTTCCGAGGCGGTCGGGGTTTGCAGGCTGACCAATGGCTGCTGCGGAGCCCGCGCGACGGATGTCTTGTAGGCGGGGGCATAGGGCCTTGGGTGCCATTGCCGATCACGCATGACGAAGCGGTTGTGCTTGTTCTGCGCCATGACCTCTCCTGGTGGTCGCGTATCAGCCGGCCCGTCCAATCGAATAGGCTGCATTGTGCAACAGATCGGAACCGTGAATCGAGTCCGCGTGTCGCCGCTGCCAAGCCAGGCCTACGCCGGGTCGCTGCGGCCCCAGCCCTGTTCCTTGGCGAGCTTGAAAGCGTGATTGGCCGCCGGCACGCCGGCATAGATCGCCACGTGCATGAGTGCCTGTCGCAGTTCGGCTTCGGGTACGGCCAGACGCTGTGCGGTCTTGAGGTGCAGGATCAGCTCGTCGTCCCGGCCGAGCGCGGCGAGTATGGCGATGGTGATCAGGCTGCGCTGGGTGCGCGGCAGGTCCGTATTGCCCCAGAGTTCCCCCCAGGCATAGCGCGTGATCATGTCTTGAAACGGCGCGTCCAGCGTTGTGGCAGAGTCGGCGGCACGATCGACGTGGGCGTCGCCGAGCACGGCGCGCCTTGTGTTCATCCCGTCGGCATGGGTTGCCGGCGTTGCGGGGCCGGGGTGGGCAGCGCAGGCCGCGACCAGGCAGTCGGCGAAGGCCGCGCTGTCTTCCACCGACGGCACGTGGGCCACGCCTTCGATCGTGGTGAGCGGCGCGCCGCCCAGTTCTTCGGCCAGGGCCTGCAGGGTGGCCACCGGCGTGGCCGGATCATCGCTGCCGGCAATCAGCCGGACCGGCCGGTCGATGGTGTTCAGCCGGCCGCGCAAGTCTGCGTCTGCGAGCAGTTCGCACAGCCGCGCATAGCTTTCGTTGTCGGTGCGTGCGAGCTGATACGTCCAGCCGGCCAGGCCGGCCGGCTGCTGTTGCTTGTAGGCCTGGCCAAACCAGCGCTGGGCAAGCTCGGGCGCCATCTGTGCAAGGCCTTCGCTGCGAACCCTTGCGGCACGCGTCTGCCAGTCCTCGGGCTGGCCGATCACCGCGCCGGTATTGGTCAGTACGGCCCGCTCTACAACGGCGGGCGCATCGAGCATCAACGCCTGCCCGATCACGCCGCCGATGGATGAGCCCACGAACGTACAGCGTGGGATGGCCAGGGCGGCCAGCAGGGCGCTGGCATCCGCGGCCAGGTCGTGGGCGGTTACGGCGTGGTCGAGTGGCGCACTTGCGCCGTGGCCTGGCAAATCCCAGGCAATACAACGCCAGCGCCCGCGCAGCTGGGCGGTGACCTCCCGCCATACATCGCGCGACATGCCCAGCGGATGTGCAAACAGCATCGCCGGCAGGTGGCTTTCGCCACTATCGTCGTAGCCAATTGTCCGGCCGTTGCACTCGACAAACGCCATGGTTTTTTCCCGCTTGGATCAGACGCGCTCGATCACGGTGGCGATACCCTGGCCTACACCGATACACATGGTGCACAGCGCATAGCGGGCATCGGTGCGCGCCATCTCGTGCAGGGCCGCGCTGACGATACGCACGCCCGACATGCCCAACGGATGACCGAGCGCGATCGCGCCGCCGTTGGGGTTCACGTGCGGGGCATCGTCGGGCAGGCCCAGTTCGCGCAGGCAGGCCAGCGACTGGCTGGCAAACGCTTCGTTGAGTTCGATGATGTCCATTTGCTCGATGGAAAGTCCGAGACGGTCGAGCAGCTTGCGCGAAGCGTATACCGGGCCCATGCCCATGATGCGCGGTTCCACGCCGGCGGTCGCCATACCCAGAATACGGGCCTTGGGCTGCAGATCGAACTGCTTGATGGCCTCGTCCCCGGCCACCAGCAGCGCGCCGGCACCGTCGTTCACGCCCGAGGCGTTGCCGGCGGTCACCGTGCCGTTGCTACGAAACGGCGTCGGCAGCTTGGCGAGTTTTTCCAGCGTGGTGTTCGCACGCGGGTGTTCGTCGGTATCGAACACGATCGGGTCGGCCTTGCGCTGGGGGATCTCGATCGGCGTGATTTCCTCGGCGAGATGGCCGGCCTGGCGGGCGGCTTCGGCTTTTTGCTGCGAGCGCAGGGCGAAGGCGTCCTGATCTTCGCGCGAAACCTTGTACTGCTCGGAGACGTTCTCGCCGGTTTCGGGCATGGAATCGATGCCGTACCACTGCTTCATCAGCGGATTGACGAAGCGCCAGCCGATGGTGGTGTCTTCCAGAATCTGCTGGCGGCTATAGGCGGATTCGGCTTTGGCCAGCACGTAGGGCGCCCGCGACATGGATTCCACGCCGCCCGCGAGCATCAGCTTCGTTTCCCCCGACCGGATTGCGCGGGCTGCCGTACCGATGGCGTCCATGCTCGAGCCGCACAGGCGGTTGATGGTGGAGCCCGGTACGGCCGTCGGCAGCCCGGCCAGCAGCGCGCTCATGCGCGCGACGTTGCGGTTGTCCTCGCCGGCCTGGTTGGCACAGCCCATGAGCACATCGTCGATCGCGGCCGGGTCCAGATTCGGCGCCTGGGCGATTACGGCCTTGATGATATGCGCGAGCATGTCGTCAGGGCGCACGCTGGCCAGCGTGCCGCCGAAGCGGCCGACCGCGGTACGGGCCGGATGACAAAGATAGACGGTGTTGGACATGGCTGGATCTCGTTATGCGGTTGTTCGAATAGACGCGCGTCAGTCGCTGCCTCGACCGCGTCGCGGTCGATACAACCGACGACGCGCCGGTGCCGGGCGTTCGAGCGCGTACTGCAATCGCGGCATGATGTAACCGCAAACCTGCGGCTCTTGATGCAACGGTTCGCCTTGCGAACGTACGTTTGCATCGCGAATAACCTAATCGCTGTATGGTGCTGGCGTCAACGCGCGCCGTGCGGGCGCTGCGCGGCGTGTGGATCGCCTTTTGTCGATTACATCCGGTTCAGCATCTGGCGTACGCGTTCCACCTGCGCCAGGCTCGCGCCGACATGCGCCATCGGGTCGAGCGCGGCGCGCAGCCGTTGCTCATCGACGTGGGCCGCCACCTCGGGCCGTTCGAGCAGCACGTCGGCCAGCTCACTTTTTTGGGCGACTGCCTGATGGATCGCTTCGGCGACAAGCCGTGTAGCCGCCGCGGCCGCGAGATGGGGCATCAGCATGTCTGTCGCAGGCTCGGCGAGAAATGCGCTGGCCGCCAGCCGCAGATTGTGTTGCATGGCGTCGACGCGCACATCGAGCCCTTCGAACATCACGACCAGCGTATCGAGCATGCCTTCGACCAACTGCAGGCTGTCGATGAGCGGGGCCCATTCGGCCTGCCATTCGCCGATTCCGCGCTCCAGCGGCTGGGCGGCGACATCGTGCACCAGCGCCACGTTGGCATGGACCTGCCGTGCGGCCGTGCGCAGCCGCGTACAGCCCACGGGGTTGCGCTTATGCGGCATGGAGGAGGAGCCGCCGGCGCCGGTGGCTGCGGGTTCGCTCAGCTCGCCGATTTCGGTCTGGGCCATGAGTGCGACGTCGAGCGCGATCTTTTCCGCGGCGATCGCGACCGCGTCGAGCGCGTCTGCCAGGGCCACGATGGGCTGGCGATCAGTATGCCAGGGCAGCAGCGGGCGATTGAGGCCCAGTTCTTCGGCCAGGGCCTCCATCAACGCCGGGCCGTGATCGGGAAAGCCCGTATGTACCCCTACCGGCCCGCCGAACTGTACGAACAGACCATTGGCCGCGATATCGACCAGGCGCGTCTCGGCTTGCGCAAGTCCCCCGAGCCAGTGCGCGACCTTGGCGCCAAAGGTGATGGGCAGCGCCTGCTGCATGAGCGTACGCCCGATCATCGGGGTGCGTGCATGGGCCGTCATCAGTGCGCTGCCGTGGCCGCGTGCTTCGACGAGGCGCTGTTCAATGCGTGCGAGCCCCGGTTGGATGACAAGCATCAATGCAGAGTCGACGATGTCCTGGCTGGTGGCGCCATAATGAAAATGCGCCCGCAGGTCGGCGTCGAGCAAGGCCTTGGCCTGCTTGACGAAGGGAATCGCGACGTTGCCGCCGTCGGCGGTATCGGCGGCCAGGGCGTCGAGGTCGAAGGCGTCGATATCCAGCCGGGTTTCGATCGCGGCGGCGGTGCCGGCGGGCACCAGCCCGGCGCGTTCCTGTACGCGGGCCAGCGCACATTCGACACGGCACATCGCCGCAAGGAAGTCCCGCGGCGAACAGGCAGCGACGCCGGCGCGGCTCATGAAGGGATGACGGATAAACGCGTCGAGCATGGCGATACTCCCGAACGGATCGCGCGGATTGGGCGCCGACGACCGGGCGTGGCGATCAGCCCACCTGGCGGGCGATCTCGTCGCAGGTCTGCTGCAGCAACGGCAGAAAGCGTGACTTGAGCGTCTTGCGATCCACTCGCGCCGCGTTGGTGCTGATATTGATCGCGCCCAGCAGTACCCCGTGCATGTTGTAGACCGGCACGGCCAGCGAGCGCAGGCCCGATTCGAGCTCCTGATCGACGATACAGAAGCCCTGTTCGCGGGCCTTGTCGAGATGTGCCCGCAGCTTGCTGACATCGGTGATCGTGCGCGGGGTATAGGTTTCGAACTTAAGATTCGCCAGCACCGCGTCCAGTTCGGCGGGCTCGAGCATGGCCAGGAGCATACGCCCCATGGAGGTGGTCGCGGCCGGCAGCGGGGTGCCGATCGACAGTGCGATCGTCATCAAACGATGCGGGGCCGCCGAGCGCGCCACGTAGATCACGTCCGCGCCCTGCAGCACGCCCATGGATGACGACTCGCCGGTGATTTCGGTAATGCGTTCCAGGTGCTGGCGGATGACCGGCTGGTAGTTGTTCGACGACAGAAACGCATAGCCCAGCTGCAGCGTCTTGGGCGCCAGCTCGAAGTAGCGATCCTTGCGCCGAACATAGCCGAGCCCGTGAAGAGTCAGCAGAAAACGACGGGCTTTGGCACGGTTCATAC
Source organism: uncultured Salinisphaera sp. (assembly GCF_964012375.1). NCBI lineage: Bacteria > Pseudomonadati > Pseudomonadota > Gammaproteobacteria > Salinisphaerales > Salinisphaeraceae > Salinisphaera > uncultured Salinisphaera sp. The sequence continues at coordinate 7,918 of NZ_CAXGSH010000084.1, read as the reverse complement.
CGGTGCGTGCGGCGACCTCGCTGAGCGTCATGCGTGGATGGTCGCCGTCGAAGGCACGAATGACCTGCAGGCCGGTATCCAGCGCGGTAACAAAGTCGCGGTGGTCGGGGGTCAGCCCCGTAAAACTGTCGTCCTGTTCGCGTGGCACGTCGCTGATCAACTGGTGGAAATCGAACGCCAGTGTAGCAACGACACGGGTTGTTCGCTTGGCGAACAACCATGCGGCGTGCGGATCAAGCGTCGGTCGCTAGCTCCAGGCCGATGCGTAGTCGTCGATATCCACGCCGTAGGCGCCGTTGGCGAGGGTGCGCACGATACGAAAATTGGGAAAGTGGTTGAGATCGCGTATGCGCTGCGGAAAGTAGCGACGCTTGCGGTGGTCGAGCACCACCAGCATGGTCGGCCGTGGCTGGCGTGCTTCGCTCGGTACGACAAAGCCGACTTCGCCGGTATTGAGTTCGATCAGGCTGCCCACCGGATAGGCGCCCAGGGTATGGATGAACTGATCGAGCAGGGTGGGGTTGAAGTCGCCCCGGCTGCGGCTCATGAGCTTCATTACCTCGCCCGGCGCCCGACTTTCCTGATACACGCGATCGCTCGTCATCGCGTCGTAAACGTCGGCAATCGCCACGATCTGGGCGTAGTGCGAGATCTCGTCGCCGGTGAGTCCGTCCGGGTAGCCGTGGCCGTTCAGGCGTTCATGATGTTCGCGCACGATGCGCAGGCTCTGCTGGGATAGCTGCGAGCCCTGTTCGAGCAGCTGCACACCATATTGCGGATGCTGCTTGATGACCGCGAATTCGGCGGCCGACAGGCGTGCCGGCTTGTGCAGGATATCCATCGGCACCTTCATTTTGCCGACATCGTGTAGCAGTGCGCCGACGCCCATTTCCTCGATATCGGCTTCCGGCTCGCCTCGGACAGTGGCCAGGGCCACCGAGAGCATGCAGACGTTGATGCTGTGCAGCGCGGTGTACTCGTCACGGTTCTTGAGGTTGGTGAACCACACCAGCGCATCCGGGTTGCGCGATACGCTGGCCATCATTTGCACGACCAGCTCGCGCGCATCGAGTTGCTCCAGCGGCTGGCCCGCGCGGGCATCGGCCTGGATGTTGCGTACGAAATCGCGGGCCTGTTCGCGAATGAGTCGGGCCTGGGCGAGCTCGGCGCTGAAGCTCTGCGGCGAGCGGCTGTAGACGGCGGCGGGCGCAACCCCGCGGCGGGTGAAGCCGGCCGGTTCCGGGCGCGCGGGCAGCGGCGTACCCGGGGCCTCGGGCGGCGTAGAGACATAGACGTATTCGACGTGCCGGCTCAGACGCGCGATATCCTCCCGTGTCTTTATGTGCAGGCCCTGGAGCGGATAGTCGGTTTCGAGCCACGGCCGGTCCAGTGCCTCGACATACATGCCGAGCTCCAGTTCGGTGACCGGAATTTTTTTCGCATAGCGCAGCATGCAGGTCGAAATCTCGATCGGAGAAGCCGTCATTCTAGGCTGTTACGAAGATTACCGCGATCCGGTGTCCTGCGTAGTCCTTGGCCGGCGGCCCCATACATGCGCGTACCGCGTTTGCTAGCGGGAGAAGCGCCTTATACCGGCGCCGGGCTAATGATTCAGGCGCGTGGGCGCCAAACGAGCGCTGTTTCGGGTGTCGTCAATTGGTCTTAGGCGGCCGCACGAGTCGGCACACGCTGGAATGCCGCGAGGCCGTGAACGTGGGCCGGTTCTGCCTGTGGCCGGCGGCATTGCGAGGATACGGTGGCTGCCCGAGACGGCGAATAATGAATTGTCGTTTCACGGACAACGTGATTAGCTTAGCGGCACACGCGCGGCCGGCCGACCGGGGAGGGCGCTGCACGACGCCGCGCACTCTTAGTCAATATATGTGCAGGGGATAAATGCATGGTTTCTCTGACGATGTCGCTTCTCGCGTTCGTCCCGCTGGTACTGGCCGGCGTGTTGTTGATCGGCTTTCGGGTGCAGGCCCGTACCGCGATGCCGATCGTGTTCATCGTGACCGTACTGATCGCGTTGCTGGCCTGGGATATGAGCGTGACGCGGGTGGTCGCGTCGAGCCTGCAGGGGCTGATGCTCACGATCTCGATCCTGTGGATCATTTTCGGCGCCATCCTTCTGCTTAATACGCTCAAGCATTCCGGCGGTATTGCCGCGATTCGCAACGGCTTCTCCGGTATCAGCCCCGACCGGCGTATTCAGGCGATCATCGTGGCCTGGCTGTTTGGCTGCTTCATTGAAGGCGCCTCGGGCTTTGGTACGCCGGCCGCCGTTGCCGCGCCGCTTATGGTGGCATTGGGTTTTCCGGCCCTGGCGGCGGTCGTGGTGGGCATGATGATTCAGTCCACGCCGGTATCCTTCGGTGCGGTCGGCACGCCGATCATCGTGGGCGTGGCAGGCGGCCTGCAGAAGAACCAGATCTCCGAACAGCTCACCGCCAATGGCTCGGACTGGGCGACCTATTTCCAGCTTATTACGGCGGAGGTTTCGATCACGCATGCCATCTGCGGCATCCTGATGCCGTTGATCATGGTCACCGTGATGGCGCGTTTCTTCGGTGAGCGCAAATCCTGGGGCGACGGCCTGGAAGTCGCGCCCTTTGCGCTGTTCGCGGGCGTGAGTTTCGTGGTGCCCTATGCGCTGGCGGGCGTGTTCCTGGGCCCGGAATTTCCGTCGATGATTGGTGCCATGGTCGGCCTGGCGATTGTCGTGCCGGCTGCACGTCGCGGCTTTCTGATTCCTTCCCGGCCCTGGGATTTCCCCGATGAAAGCCAGTGGCCGGCGGACTGGGTCGGCAATATGGAAATCAAGGCCGATCATGTGGCCGGTCGCACGCCGCTGACGCCGACCATGGGCTGGGCGCCCTATGTGCTGCTGGCAATCCTGCTGGTGATCTCACGCACGGTCGAGCCGATCACCAACGCGCTGAAGTCGGTGGCGATCGGTTGGAGCGATATTCTCGGTCAAACCGGTATTTCCGGGTCGATCGAGCCGCTGTATCTGCCCGGCGGCATTATCTGCATGGCGGTTCTTATTACGTTCTTCCTGCATCGCATGCGTGGCGGCGCCCTGGGCTCGGCGTTCAAGGAATCGACCAACACCATTCTTGGCGCGGGCTTCGTGCTGATCTTCACGATCCCGATGGTGCGTATTCTGATCAACTCCGGCGTGAACGGCTCGGATCTGGTGTCCATGCCGGTGGCCATGGCCCAGCTGGTGGCCGATGGCGTGGGGCATATCTATCCGCTGTTCGCGCCGGCCGTGGGGGCGCTGGGTGCCTTCATCGCCGGTTCGAATACGGTGTCGAACCTCATGCTCAGCGACTTCCAGTTCAACGTGGCGGCCACGCTGGGCCTGTCGACCGCGATGATGGTCGCGTTGCAGGCCGTGGGCGCGGCTGCCGGCAACATGATCGCGATTCACAACGTGGTTGCGGCCTCGGCCACGGTCGGACTGCTCGGGCGTGAGGGTACGACCCTGCGCAAGACGTTGTTGCCCACGCTCTATTACTGCGTGCTTAGTGGCGTGATCGGCCTGATCGCGTTCTACGGCATCGGCGTGGTCGATGGCTTGATGAACTAAATCGCCGAAATGGACGAAAACGGCCCGCTTATGGCGGGCCGTTTTCGTTTGTCGCGTCGGTTGCTGAGCGCTTGAATACAGCGTTTATAGTAGTGGCCGTAACAACAATCCATTTAACTATCGGGATATGCCCATGAAACAGAAATCCGTAATCACGCTCGACGATGCCCACCAGATTCTCGATGCCGCTCAGAAGGAAGCCGAGAACCAGGGCTGGAACGTGGCCATTGCCGTGGTCGACGACGGCGGGCACCTGATCGCGCTGCGCCGCCTGGACGGCTGTGCGCCGATGGGCAGCTATGTGGCGACCGAAAAAGCCCGCAGCGCTGCACTCGGCGGCAAGGAAACGCAGGCCTTCGAGGATATGATCAACGGCGGGCGTGCGGCGTTCCTGTCCGTACCCGAGCTCAAGGCCACGATGACCGGCGGCGTGCCGGTGATGGTGGATGGCCAGCTTGCGGGCGCGGTGGGCGTGTCCGGTGTGAAACCGGATCAGGATGCCCAGACCGCCAAGGCGGGCGTGGCGGCCGTCGCCGGCTAGCCTCGCTCGAGCGCTTAGGCGCTTGCGTTCGTAAAAAGGCGCGGCCCGGCTGGGCCGCGCCTTTTTTATGCCCGATGGCCGCGGCTCGCGCCGCTAGGTATAGCCGAAACGGGCTGCCACAGGCCCGGTAATCTCGCGAATGCGGGCCAGTTCGGCATCGCTGAAGGCCGGTTTGTAGTAGCCGGGCAGACGCAGCCGGGATGCGGCTTGTTCGATGGTTGCCGGGTCGGTTTCTAGCCCGCAATGGGCATAGAAGCGTTCGAGCACGGCCTTCGAATCGCCACACAGATCCTCGTAGCGGATGACCAGTGTAGCGTCGCTGAGCTGATTGTCGCTGCTCAGACGCTGGTCGACATCTGCGTAGATCATGGCCCAGTAGTGGGCCCAGCCTTCGACCTCCTGGCCGTCGTTCCAGAGTTGCTGGATATGATCGACGGCGTCGTCGTCGCCGGTATGGATCGGGCGTCGATCCAGGCCGAATTCGAAATGTCCGACTCGCCGCATATGTTCGAGCGCACGCGGATGCGCGCTCTCGCCGGCCTCGAACAGGGTCTGTTGCTTCATCAGCGAGGCGATATGCCAAACCGGGTCGCGTATGGGCAGCACGAAGCAGGCATCGGAAAACAGCGACTGCAGATACTGCAGCCGCATGAGGTTGTAGTTGCCCTTGGCCGCATAGCGCTGGCGCTTGCGAATGGCGAGCAGCTTGCGGATATGGTCGCGATAGAACTGCTCGAATTCGGGGTTGCGGGTCTGCGCATCGAGCACGTTGCTGTGCGTGCTGTCGTGGATACGTTCGAAAAACGCCATCCAGAGCACTTCCTCGAAGGCTTCCGGGCTCTGGGAGGTGACCGCTATGCCGTCGCCGTGGGCACGCTCGGTCGCGGTTTCGCTGTTCTGCGGCACGCGTGCCAGCCAGCGATCCCACAGCCAGGGCGTGAATACCGGCGGGAAGTCGCGATAGCGATGGGTGGCCACGGTCGGATGCTCGGCGAGCAGCTCGAGCAGTATCGTGGTGCCCGAGCGTGCCAGGCCCGCTACATAAATAGGCGCGGTGATCGCAATATCCTCGATCGCCTCGGCCGCCATGCGGGTGTCGAAGTTGCCCAGCTTGATCGCCGCCCGGGGGTGGCGATATTGCCAACCGCCGACTCGATCCATCCAGGTGGGCACGGCGAAGCTGTCGATGGCCGCATCACTGGGTTTCGAGCGCGCGGTACGGGGTGCGTCGGTAGTTGCCGTCATTCGATTTTCGCCCATTTATAGATCGCCAGCGATACGATGAACATCACCGGCATGAAAACGAACAGCCAGGAATGCATCCAGGCCGGGCCGAAGGGGATGACCTCAAGTACCGGTAGATCGATATGCACCTGGTCTACGGGGGCGTCATCCGGCAGATAGCCGAGCGGATTCTCGGCCAGCCAGTGCCACCAGGGCTGTTTGGTGACAATGCCCACCGGTGCGGTCATGTCGAATTCGGTACCTCCCGCGCTCGCGTCGCCTACGGTGAGGCGGGCCGGCTCTGTACTGTTGTCCCAGCCGGTAGCCATTCCATCGGGTACGGTGGTGATTGTCGGCGTGGCGCCGGCGGGGGGCAGGGTATGGCCGTAGTGGGTTTCCGCCCAGAGCAGAAGCGCCAGCAGCGGCAGAACGGCCAGCAGCGTGCCCGGCACAACCATACCGACATGCTTGAAAGCGGTAGTGAACTGGTTCTTGATCAATGGCCCGGCATCGGCGAAATCGCCGTCGAATGCGTTCAGCCGCTGCCGTGCGGCCTTGGCCTCGCGCTTGGCCTGGCCGATTTTCGCCTGCGGCGAGCACAGCTTGTAGAGAAACATGGTAAGGACCGCCCCGAAAACCGCCCAGATCGCCAGCCTCGCGGCGGCGGGCAGGACGGTGGCCATGGCGCCGTCTAGCACGTTGAACAACGGCGCCGGTAGGTCGAATAGCCCCATTGAATAATGTCCTTCGCGTGGCGGCCCGATCGCGCCGGGGCGACCGGGCCGTCGAAATGGCTAGTTGCGGGTCGGGCCGTTGCCGGGGTCGTTGCCCGGGGTCGCGGCATGCGCGTCGCGCGCGGCGGCCTGCTCCTTCTTGCGACGGCGCATGCGCCGGATCGGCCAGAGCAGCACGAACAACAGCGCAGCGCCAATCGCGGCTACCACGCCCCAGAGCGCGCCCAGCAGGCTCAGGCCGGCGCCCGGCCCGACATAGGCCTGGGCCGCCGCGAAGGGCGCGAGCACGAGGGCTAGCGCCAGGCCGGAGCGCAGCAGCGGCGCACGACGGTTGCGGGTTTCGAGTTTATCCATGACAGACCTCCTAGGGCGTTTGGATGCTTTCGCGGAAAGCCGGCTCCAGGTCCTCGGCACGCAGCCGCTGACCGGAAGAGACGACGGGGATGTACCGGTCGTGATCGCCGCCACGCACCGGATTGAAGAATTCCCAGACGATGTCGCCGCTGGGCGCGACTTCGAACAGGCGCCCGCCGTCGGATTCGGTGATCAACCGGTTGCCGTTGGGCAGGGTGGTGATGGCACCGCGCAGACGGCTGGCGAACGGATGTTGCTGGGAACCTTCGTAACGCCAGACGATTTCTTCGCTTTCCGGATCGACTTCGAGTGCGCGGGTCATGTTGTCGGCCTGGAAATGGCCGTAATTGTCGAACAGGGTGAAGTGGCCGTTGGGCAGGGCACGCGCCGAGTGCTGGCCAAGCCACGAGCCGGCCATCGCCCAGGTCATCTGGCCGGTGTCCAGATCGATGAGCGCGGGTGTGCCGGGGTGGCGAAACGACACCAGCACCTGGTTGCCACGGCCCTGGGCCGGGGCGAAGTTTTTCGCCAGTTCGTTATCGATGAACTGCACGCTGTTGGTATGCAGCGGGTCCTCGAGCGCGAAATGGGCGATATTGGTCAGCAGCGGCTGATAGCGCGATTCGTAGAACGCCTCGAACAGCGGAATCTTGGCCTGCTCCTTGCCCGTATCGCCGTCGAGCACTACCACGTAGTCGTCGAGGAACGGCTTTGCCAGGGCGGGGAAGTTCTCGAAGCGCTTGTCGCTAAATTCATGCGTGAGCACGACGACACGCCCGTCCGGGGCGATGTCTATATCGTGGTGGGTCGCACCGTGATATTTCCAGATGACGTTGGAATCGGCGTCCAGTTTGACCAGACCGTAGCCCCAGGGCGTATCGCCTGCGGTGATATAGATCGCCAGCAGATCGCCGTTGGGGTACATGATGGCCTTGCGCCAGTACATGAGCGCGTCCTTGCGCGCGCCACGTCCGTCGGGCGCGGTATCCCAGAGCTTGCTGTAATCCAGCTGCCAGCGATGGACTTCCTTGCCGTCCATGTCCACCAGCGAGGCATACGGCGCACCGCCCGAGGTATACAGGGTGTAGCCGTTATAGGCACGGTCGCTGTCGTTGATCGTGACGCCGCGCTTGTCGCTACGTGCTTCACGCCATTGATCGGTCTGCGTGTACGGGTCGTCGATCGAATCCTGAACAATCAGCGCATGACCGGCCTTGTAGGCGTCATTGAGCCATTCGTACGGAAATACCTTGCTGAGCACCACGAGCGTGCCGCCCAGAAAGGCAAGAAAGAGACAGGCCACGAAAAACGCCGCAAAGCCGGCGCGATCCGCTTTATCCATTGTTGAACCCTTGCTAAGGGTCCCCATACGAACGCTTCGACCCTCGAAGCATCCGCCCTCGGCACGATTACGACCGTAGCACGTTGTGAAGGTTCCGTTACGGCGACATCAATTTTTGCTGCGCGCGG
>NZ_CAXGSH010000083.1:0-18504 GCF_964012375.1 uncultured Salinisphaera sp. | reverse complement strand
GTGTGGGCTGTCACGGCATGGACGGTACCGGCAATCAGGCCATCGGCGCGCCCAACCTCACCGACGACGTGTGGCTGCACGGCGGTTCGATCGAGCAGATTCGCGACATCGTCGCCAATGGCCGTACGAACCAGATGCCCGCCCACGCCGACCTGCTCGGCGAGGATCGGGTGCACGTGCTCGCGGCCTATGTCTACAGCCTGTCACATCCCGACGGAGCGGCATCCGCGCCCAGCGATAGCGAATAGGTATGCCATGAAGAACACGACCTACTACAAGCGTGACACCCGGCGTCGCATCCATATCTGGGGTGCGACGCTCTGGCCCGCGTTTCTGGTCGCCGGCGTGGGATCGATCGTGTTCTTCGCCAATATCGATCCGGCAACGCTGCGCATGCAGACGTTGCCGGATATCGAACTCAGCCGCGAAGCCGGCTATGCGCTCGGCTTTCTCATGTTCTGGGCGATCGGCGCAGCCTCGAGCGCGTTGACCGTTGTTCTCATGCGTCGGCCCAGAACGCCACGCCTCGACCCCACGCCACGTGATACGAAATGACGACCCGCCAGCAGACGCATCGCAATAACCGCAAGGGCGCGTCCGCGGAGGCCGCACCGGTACAGCCGATCAGCATGTACCAGTCGCGGGCCAAGACCTACCCGCGCGAGATCAAGGGCTTTTATCAGCGCCTGCGCACGATCATGGTGTTCGTGCTGCTGGGCCTTTTCTATCTGTTGCCCTGGGTGCCCTGGAACGGTCGCCAAGCAGTGCTGTTCGACCTGCCTGCGCGTCAGTTTCATATCCTCGGCCTGACGTTCTGGCCCCAGGATTTCATCTACCTGACTCTGCTGCTGGTCATCTGTGCGCTGGGTTTGTTTTTCGTCACCGCCGTGGTCGGCCGGGTATGGTGCGGCTATGCCTGCCCGCAGACGGTCTGGACCGAGGTCTTCCTCTGGGTTGAAAGCAAGATCGAAGGCGACCGCATGCGTCGCATCAAGCTCGATCGCGGGCCCTGGAACGCCGACAAGATCTGGCGCAAGACCACCAAGCACACGATCTGGGTGCTGCTCGGCTTGTGGACCGGCTTCACCTTCGTGGGTTTTTTCACCCCCATCACCGATCTTGGCGCGCGTTTTCTCACCCTCGATGTGGGCGGCTGGGAGCTGTTCTGGACGCTGTTCTACGGGTTCGCGACCTGGGGCAACGCCGGTTTCCTGCGTGAGAACGTCTGCCTGTACATGTGCCCCTATGCGCGCTTCCAGAGTGCGATGTTCGATCGCGACACCTATACCGTGTCCTACGATCCGAACCGTGGCGAACCGCGGGGCCCGCGCAAGCGCAGCACGGATCCGCGCAGCGTGGGTCTGGGCGACTGTATCGACTGCACCATGTGTGTTCAGGTCTGCCCGACCGGGATCGACATCCGCGAGGGCCTCCAGTACGAATGCATCAACTGCGGTGCCTGTGCCGATGCCTGCGATACCGTGATGGACCGCATGAACTACCCGCGCGGGCTGATTCGCTACACCAGCGAGAACGCACTCGAAGGCAAGCGCTCGTCGCTGCTGCGCCCGCGCGTGCTCGTCTATGCCGCCCTGCTGGTCGTGCTCGCCTCGGCCTTCGTGCTGGGCATCGGCCTGCGCAATCCGCTGCGCATGGATATCCTGCCCGACCGCAACGCCCTTTATCGCGTAGTCGACGATACTCATGTGGAGAACGTCTACACCATCAAGCTCATGAACATGAGCCAGGAGCCGCGTCTGTATCGTGTCGAGGTCGAAGGCAACAACGCCTACTCGGTCGATACCGATCCGGAACGCGTGCGCGTTGCCCCGGGCGAAGTCCGCAACCTGCCCGCGCGTGTTGTCGTCGACAGCCGTGATGTCCAGGGTGGCGGGCATGACATCGTTTTGCGTGCGTATAGCGTCGATGGCCAGGTATCGGTCAGCGAGACCACGCGCTTTCATATGCCGATCAACCGGTGAATACCATGTCGATGACCCAAACCACCCGCCCCTGGTATCGCCACGTCTGGCCGTGGGCGCTGATGGCACCGCCGGTGGCCTCGGTGGTGTTCTGGGTGGTCATCATTACCACCATGGCCGGGCCGCCTGACCTGGTGGTGGAGGACTATGCCAAGGTCGCGCTGACCTATACGGAAGACGCCACCGCGCGCGAGGCCGCCGAACGGTTGCAGCTTAGCGCCAACGCCCAGGTCGATCGCAATACCGGTCGGGTCAGCCTGCGGGTGGACGGCTTCGAGGATGCGCCGGCGACCCTGCGTCTGGCGCTGGTGCATGCCACCCGTGCCAGCGGCGATCAGACCATCGAACTCAAACGCAACAGCGCGGGTATCTACCACGGCAGCACGGGTGCGCGCATTGTCGGCGATCGCGAGCTGCGGCTCGCGCCGGCCAACGGCGCCTGGATCGTGACCGGTCAGCTCGATGCCGACCATGCCAGCGTGCGCTTGGCCCCACACGGTGGAGTCGATAGCGCGTGAGCGACGGCGCTGGCCATTGCTATCACTGTGGCGAGGCCTTGCCGAAAGGGCCGGTGCGCCGTGTTGCGATCGCCGGCGTCGACCAGCCCATGTGCTGTGCCGGCTGCGAGGCGGTGGCCCGGTTGATCGACGAAGGCGGGCTGGGCGAGTTCTATCGTTTTCGCAGCGAATACGCGCCCACCCCCGATAGCGCGCTGGCACAGGACGACGAATGGAACGCCTACGATCGCGAAAGCGTAGGCGAAAACTACGTGCGCACGCTCGACAACGGCCTGTGCGAAGCCGTTCTGATGCTGGAAAACATCACCTGCGCGGCCTGCAGCTGGCTGATCGAGCGCGTGCTTGTCGACGAGGCCGGCGTCGAACTCATTCAGGTCAATCCGGCCACCGGTCGCGCGATTCTGCGCTGGCAGCGCCAGACCGTTGCCCTGTCGACGCTGTTGCGGCGCATCGCACAGCTGGGCTATCGCCCGCATCTGCTCAGCGCCGACCAGGCCGTACCGCTGTTCACCCGGGAACGCCGGGCCGCGCTCAAGCGCCTGATCGTGGCCGGCCTGGGCATGATGCAGGTCATGATGTATGCCGTCGCGCTCTATGCGGGGGCGATCTATCACGACATGGACGCCGATATCGCGCTGTTTCTGCGCGGGGTAAGCCTCATCGTGGCCACGCCGGTGCTGCTGTATTCGGGCATGCCGTTTCTGCGCGGCGCCTGGCGCGACCTGCGCGCGCGCCGGCCGGGCATGGATGTGCCCGTCAGCCTGGCGATTGGCGGCGCCTATGTCGCCAGCGTCTATCATTTCTTCACCGGCGGCGAGATCTATTTCGACTCGGTGACGATGTTCGTCTTCTTTCTTACCACCGCGCGTTTTCTGGAAATGACTGCGCGCCACCGCGCCGCGATGGCGACCGGCGACAGCGCCCGTGCCCTGCCGGCCACCGCGCGTCGGATCGGCGCCCAGGGCGACACGGAAACCGTGCCGCTGGCCGAGCTGCGCGCGGGCGATCATGTCCGCGTGCCGGCCGGCGCGGTCGTACCCGGGGACGGGCGCATCCTCGCCGGCGAGAGCACATTCGACGAATCACTGCTGTCCGGCGAGTTCATGCCAGCGCGCCACGGCGTCGACGAAACCGCCATCGCGGGCAGCCTCAATCTGGGCGCGAGCGTGGATGTCGAGCTTGAACGCATCGGCCAGAACACGCTCGTGGCCGGTATCGTGCGCCTGCTGGAACGCGCCCAGAGCGAGCGCCCGCGACTGGCCCTGCTCGCCGACCGTATCGCCGGCGTATTCGTTTCGGCCGTGTTGGTGCTGGCCAGCGCCACCGGGTTTTACTGGTGGCAAACAGCACCCGACCAGGTCCTGCCCATCGTGCTGTCGGTGCTGGTCGTAACCTGCCCCTGTGCGCTGTCTCTGGCCACGCCCACGGCGCTGGTGGCGGGTACGGCATCGCTGGCACGCCGCGGCCTGCTCGTGGCCCGCGCCGGCGCGCTGCAGACGCTGGCCAATGCCGACCATCTCATTCTCGACAAGACCGGCACGCTCACCGAGGCGCGCCTCGGCATCGAACACGTCGAATGCCTGGGCAGCGACTACGACGATGCCTACTGTCGCCGTCTTGCCGCCGCGCTGCAGGCCCACTCGACCCACCCGATCGCCCGCGCCTTCGAACAGGACGGCCGCGATTCGCTGCTCGCCGAGGACGTTCAGGAACACCCCGGCCACGGCATCGAAGGCACCGTGGACGGACATCGCCTGCGGCTGGGGCAACCGGCCTGGCTGGGCCTGCCTGAACAGGCCGACGACGGCGGCACGCCGATCGTGCTGGAAATCGATTCGCACCCGGCGGCGCGCTTCATCCTGCACGACACGCCACGCCCGCAGGCTGAAGAGGCGCTGGCCGCGCTGCGCGAGTTCGGCCTGAGCCTGGAAATCGCCAGCGGCGACAGCCCCGGCGCGGTCGCGGCCATGGCCCGGCGCATGGGCGTGGACAGCTGGCACGCCCGCATGACGCCTGAAGATAAGCTCGCGCGGCTTCGCAGCCTGCAGGCCGAAGGCAAGCGGGTGGTCATGGTCGGCGACGGCATCAACGATGCGCCCGTGCTCGGTGGTGCCGATGTGTCGGTAGCCATGGGCAGCGGCTCGGTGCTGGCCCAGGCCCAGGCCGACATGCTGCTCACCCGCGCCGAACTCGGCGATCTGGCCAGCGGCATCCGCATGGCACGTCGCACCATGCGCGTCGTGCGTCAGAATCTGGCCTGGGCGGCCTGCTACAACCTGGTCGCCCTGCCCCTGGCAGCCGCGGGTATGGTGGCGCCGTGGATGGCCGCACTGGGCATGTCGGCCAGTTCGCTGCTGGTGGTCGCCAACGCTGCCCGCCTTGCCCGTGCCGACCAGCAACCCCCCGTCGTGGCCAGCGAGCGGCTGCGCCCGGCAGCCGTGCCGGCGGTGTCGACATGACCATCGTACTCGTGCTGCTGCCCTTGACGCTGCTGCTGGTCGGCATCGCCGTTTGGGCCTTCTTCTGGGCCGTCGGCGACGGCCAGTTCGACGATATGGACAGTCCGGCCTACCGGATTCTGCTGGACGACGACGACTGGTCGACCGGCGCGGACCAGGACCAGCCCACCGACGGTGGCGGCGATACGCAAGCCGAAGAGCATGCCGACGCCGACGATGGCGTCCAGCCGCCGGAGCGCCGGCGATGAACGCGGACGGGCTCACCTTCGCTGCGGCCCTAGTCGCCGGTCTGGTCGGCAGCTCCCACTGTATTGCCATGTGCGGCGGCATCGCCCTGGCCTTCGGCGCGCAGAGCCGGCGTCGGCCGATCGTTTCCGCCCTGCTCTACAACAGCGGCCGCATCACCAGCTATGCCATCGCCGGCGCGCTGGCCGGGGGCCTGGGCGTCGGCCTGGGTCAGCTGCTCGACCCACAGCTGCTGATCGTCGTGCTGCGCGCGCTTGCGGGCGCGATGCTGGTCGCCATCGGCCTGCAGATCGCACTGAACTGGCGTCTGCTGCGGCCTATCGAGAATCTCGGCTTTCGCCTGTGGCAGCGCGTCTCGCCGGCTGCGCGATCGCTGATCGGTCGACGCGGCGCGCTGCCCGCGCTCTTGCTCGGCGGGCTCTGGGGCTGGCTGCCCTGTGGCCTGGTCTATTCCATTCTCGTGGCGGCGACATTCAGCGGCGGGAGTCTGCAAGGCGCCGGGCTCATGCTCGCCTTCGGGCTGGGCACCGCACCGGCACTGATTGCCACCGGGACCGCCGCATCGCGGCTGCAACGACTCACTCGCCGGCCCGCGTTCCGTCGTGCCGGCGGTGCGTTCGTGGTGGTGCTGGGTCTGCTGACCGCGCTCATGCCCTGGCTGATGCACCACGCACCGGCCGGCGGTTATCTCAACATGCTCGGCCTGTGCGGGCCGGGCGAAACGCTTTTGTGAGGCTGGGTTCGCCTCGTCGTGCCCAGGCTGATGTTTTCACCCACCTGTAAAAAGGAAACGACAATGATGAAGAAACTTCTGGCTGCAAGCGCGCTGACCGCGTTCGGTGCCGTATTCATGGCCGGCCCGGCGGCCGCGGCCGATAGCTGCGAGCTGTCGATCAGCGGCAACGATCAGATGCAGTTCAACAAATCCGAGCTCGTGGTCCCGGCCGACTGCGACGAAGTCACGCTTACCCTTGAGCATACCGGCAAGATGCCGGTGGCCCAGATGGGCCACAACTGGGTGCTGTCCAAGGAAGCCGACAAGCAGGCGATCACGTCCGAAGGCATGCAGGCCGGTCTGGACAACGAGTACCTGCCCGACGATGACAAGATCATCGCCCATACCGATCTGATCGGCGGCGGCGAATCGTCGAGCGTTACGTTCAGCACCGCGGACCTCGAAGCCGGTGGTGACTACAGCTACTACTGCACCTTCCCGGGCCACAGCTCGATGATGCACGGCAAGCTGATCGTCAAGTAAGCGAGCTGCGATCATCGCATTCGGGCCACGCGGCGTTTGTCGCGTGGCCTTTTTTATGGAATTCGAATGCAGCGCAATATTCTCGGTTTTGGCCGCGACGACGAAGGCGACTGGGTCGCGCGGCTGGCCTGCGGCCATAATCGCCATGTGCGCCATCGCCCGCCGTTCATCAACCGGCCCTGGGTCGTACACGCTGCGGGCCGTGCCTCCTGGCTGGGCCGCTCCTTCGACTGCCTGCGCTGCGATCGCCTGGAATGGCCGAGTCGCATCCTGCAGCATCGTCCACCGGATCGCTGTATCGGACTGGGCTTTGCCCGCACGGATCGATTCGACGACCCCGGCGCCGCCTCCGGCAACTGGCGAACGCTCGAACTCAGTCAGGGTCATGCCACGCTGTGCATCGATGCGCTGCATGTCGAGCGGCCGATGACGCCGGGCGAAGCGGTCCCGATTCCCCCGAACGTGGCGTTTCGCCTACAGGTCGAGGGCCAGGCGCAGGCATGCATTCGAACCTATCGGTTGATCTGAGCGCTGACGTGGGGCAAAAAAACCGGCGCCCCGAAGGGCGCCGGCGATCGTCCATCAACGAGCTCGGTCACTAGCCTTCGCCCGGCGCATAGATTTCGGGCACGTCCTCACCCTTGACTTGCAAAAACCCGGCAAGGCCGCGTTCCATACGGCTTAGGGCATGGTCCACGAGCACGTACTTGCCCGGCACTTCCAGCTCGAAATCCACGATCGTGGCACCGCCCGGCGGCACGCTGATGGTCTGGATATGTTCGGCCGGCGCGCTGGTCGTGCCGCCCCAGGCATAAGCCTTGTCGAACATCTCGCCAATCACGTGGAACGACGATGTCGCGTTCGGGCCACCCACGCCGAAGAAGATACGCACGCTTTCACCCACCTTGGCCTTGAGCGGATGCTGCTCGGTCAACGCGCCCACCGCGCCGTTGAACACGTAGTACTCAGGCTTCTCATCCAGCAGCTTGCGCACGTCGAAGGACTGCTCGCCGTGCTGGCCGTAGGCCTGGGTGGTGTAGATCTCGCCCTGCATCACATAGAACTCGTGATCCACCGGCGGCAGACCGCCTTCCGGCTCGACGAGAATCATGCCGTACATGCCGTTGGCGATATGGTGGGCGACCATCGGCGTGGCACAGTGATAGACATACAGCCCCGGCTTGATGGCCTTGAACGACAGGCTCTTCTGCCCGCCCGGCGGTACCTGTAGCACGCTCGCGCCGCCGCCCGGACCGGTCACGGCATGAAAATCCACCGAGTGGATCATGGTGCTGTCTTCGGCATTGCGCAGGGTCAGATCCACCGTATCGCCTTCTCGCACGCGCAGCATCGGCCCCGGCACCTGACCATCGAACGTCCAGTAGCGATAGCTCGTGCCGTCGGCAAGGCGTGCCTGTTTTTCCACCGTCTCCATATCCACGCGGATCGTCTTGGGCTCGCGATCGCCGATCGGCGCCGGCAGATCGGCCGGGTCACGGCTGATATCGGCCAGCGAATCCGCCTGCGCATCCGTGTCGCTTTCACCGACGATCAGCTTGCCTTCCATGCCGGCGGCGCGGTGGCCCGGGATGCTGCAGAAATAGGCGAACTGGCCGGATTCGCTCGCCCGGAATACGAAAACAGAACTCGAATCCCGACCGACGACCTCATCCGACTTTGCCGAAAACGCCGGAATCGCCACGTCGTGCAAGGCGCCGTCGCCGTTGATGAGCGTTAGCTGCACGACCGCATCTTTCGGAATCTTGATTTTCGGATTGATCTGGCCGTCGATGGTGCCGCCGACGCCCTTGAAATACATTCCCTCTTCGCCGATGCCGGTCTTCAATGTGATCGAGACATCCGGTCTCGAACTCACCCCTTCGGCGATATTCGTTTGCGACGCATGCGCGGCCGACAAGGCCGTGCCCAACAACAGCACGCCTAACAGACTGATCCAACGCCTCGTTTTCATGGAAGCTCTCCCTGCTACCTGTAATCGATCGTTGGAGCATAGGCAGGTGCGAGCCACCGGGCTTTGATATCAGTCAAAATGAGACGTTTTTTTGGGTAATCCTCGTGACTGGCGAAAAAAACCTATCCGAAAGTACGGTGCAACAGCGGAACCGCAATGTAATCGCAAGCGTTTCGGCCGACGGCGTAACAGAAAATTTCCAGAATGCGCCGCGTCCGTGCGGCTGACCGACATGGATCGAGATACTTCTCGATTCTGTGCAGAGTTAAGCATGCGGCTTGAACACGAGCTCATCCAGCCTTCGCGCGATCGGCGTTTTGTATTATTCGCGTTTCTTCGCGTTCATTGGTAGACAACCTGCTTGCTTGAGAACCGCCTGCTGCGTTGCCTACATAAGCAAGAAATCATCGATCCGCCGATTACGCCGATGTATTCATTCAGCCACGTTGGGCGATCGACTGCGTTTACACGTTGGCTTGGTTGGCACTTGCGGTAAGAAACCTCCACACATCGACGCAGATCGCACAGATCAAAGACAGGAGATCGTGATCGTTCGCTTTCGCCTGGCGCATGCGCCGGCGCTCTTCCTCATCTTTGTAATCTGCGAAATCTGCGGTTGCTCTTGAAGAAAGTAGCCGTCACATGACCGATTGCCGGACTGCGCACACATCGCGCCGTGTCTAGGCGCTGTCGTTAGCCTGTGGCGCATACCTACCCGCCACAGCCGGTATCCCAAACGGCGCGCAGTTTGCGTATACGCGATCCGCCCCTCAGGCGAAAAGCCCATAGGGGCTGTGGCTGAGCGCGACGCTGACGATGTAGGCGAAAACCATCAGCGCTGCCCCGCAGGCGACGATACGAATCGTTTTCGTCGGCCCGCGCTTGAGCCCGATCGTACCCAGCGCGATATAAAGCACAAGCGCGAGCACCTTCGCGGTCAGCCAGGGTTGCGCACCGGGGTACTGGCCGAGTAACACAGCCAGGCCCACCGCACTGCCCAGCAGCACCGTGTCGACACAGTGCGGGAGCACCCGCACCCAGCGTCGGGTCAATCGCGCCGGCGCGAACACCATCCAGCCCGCACGCACTATAAAAAGAGTCAACGTCGCGGCAACGCTGCCGACGTGCAGCGTCTTCAAAACCACATAGAGCGTTTCCATGGACACCGGTCGGCTCGCCTAGCCGGGCTGGCCATCCAGGCGCGGACGACAATAAATCCGCCCGTAGCGAATCGCCCAGGGCAGTATCGCTTCGAACCACGCGCCGATAGCCACGAACAAGAACAGCCAGCGCAGGTGGCCGGCCGTTACCTCTGCCAGAAGCCGTGCGACTACCGCCAGCTGAAGGATGAGAAAACACAGCACGCTGAGATTATCCATTTCCAGGCGCCGGCCGGAATGACCAAGGCTCACGCGGGTGACCATGGCGAACACCATGCTCGTGGCCAGCCCCATGCCCAGGGCATGGGTCGGTGCAAGGCCCAGCACCGCGCCATAGCCGGCGAAAAGCGCGAGGCTCTGCACGGCCGATAGCACCGCAGCGATTGGCAACCAGGCAAACGCCATATGCAGCGACCAGAGCAGCGGCACATGCGAGGCTGCCCAGCCACGCCAGCGAAGCGCGTGCCAGCCGGTAATCAACGCCAGCGGCAGGTCCACCGTGAACAGCCAGGCGTGATGCCCGTTGAAGGCCAGAACGCCGTGGCCGAGTGAGAGCGCGACGACCAGTGGCGGGCTCCAGACCGGCTGGTAGCGGCGATAGTCCGCGATCATCGGTTCGGAAAAGAAGGGCAGCATGCGATGGGCTACCACGAACACGATCGGGCCAACAAACCCCCAGAGCGCCAGTGTTGGCATGGCGGCGAACAGCGACTGTCGGGCCTGGCCGAGCGCGCCCAGGCCGGCGAGCGCGCCGATACAGCCCACCGCAGTCACGATGATCGACCAGCGCGCATGCATCAGCGAGGGTGCGCGGGCAACCAACACGCAGCGCATAAGCACGCCAAGCCCCAGAGCCCAGGCGAGCGCGGTCAGCGCTATACCGGCCATCAGAAAATCGATCCCGGCCAGCGTTCCCACCACGGTGAGCGCATAGCCGGCATAGAGCACCGCCGCCATGCTCCGATAGATCAGCGGGCTTACCGGCGGCGCCGCCACCCAGCGCGGCAGTGCCGTCAGCAGGAAGCCGAAAACAAAGAAAGGAAACACGCCCACCGTCATCAGCCAGGCATGCAGCCAGATCGCAGGCACCGGATACGCAGACGCCATACCCGCCCAGCGCATAACCAGAACCGGCGCCCACCAGAGCATGCCGACCATCAGCGCGCCCAGCCCGCCCATGAAAAACAGCCGATGCGGCGCCTGTATCAAGCACCGCCCTGCCTCGAATACCGAACCCGGCATTACGCTCCGCTCCAGCCTCGATCAGATGGTGCGTACTATGCCGCCGACCGGAAAGGCCCACATTGATGGAAATCAATACCTCCGGCGAAGGTCATCAGCCCGCTGGGCGCGTCGTGGGGTCGCGAGTGATCTGGTTAAGACCCTTTCGATCAGAGTCTTTCGATGATGGTCACATTGGCCATGCCGCCGCCTTCGCACATCGTCTGCAAGCCATAGCGCGCGCCTCGCGCCCGGAGCGCGTGCACCAGCGTCGTCATGAGCTTGGTGCCCGAAGCGCCCAGCGGATGGCCGAGCGCGATAGCGCCGCCGTGGACGTTCATCTTCTCGGCGTCGGCCCCGGTGTACTGCAGCCAGGCCAGCGGAATGGGCGCGAATGCCTCGTTGACCTCGAACAGATCGATATCGTCGATGGTCATGCCGGCCCGATCGAGCGCGCGCTGCGTGGCCGGCAACGGTGCTTCGAGCATGATCACCGGGTCGTGCCCCAGCACGCTCATGTGGTGGATACGCGCGAGCGGTTCGACGCCGAGCCGCTTCAAGCCCGCTTCGTTGACCACCATTACCCCGCTTGCGCCGTCGCATATCTGGCTGGCCGTGGCCGCGGAGATACGGCCATTGTCTGCCAGCAGCTTCACCCCGGCGATGGAATCAAGCGTGGCATCGAACCGAATACCTTCGTCGACCCTGTGCTCGACCTCTTCGCCCGAATCCGGATCGAGAACCGTCACCGGCAGAATCTCTTCGTCGAACGCGCCGGTTTCGGTCGCACGTATCGCGCGCTGGTGGCTCTCCAACGCAAACGCGTCCAGCGCCGCCCGTTCAATGCCGTACTTGGCGGCCACCATTTCAGCACCCTCGAACTGGCTGAACAGCTCGGTCCCGGGATATCGATCGCGAATTCCGGGACTCATATAGATGCCCATCTCGGCTTTGCGGGCCAGAGTGAGCGGGGCGCCCATCGGAACGCGCGTCATGCTTTCCACACCGCCGGCGATGACGATATCCATCGAACCGGACATCACCGCCTGGGCGGCGAAATGCAGGGCCTGCTGGGAGGAGCCGCACTGGCGATCCACGCTGGTACCGGGTACCGACTCGGGCAGGCTAGAGGCCAGCACCGCGTTCCGGGCCACGTTGGCCGCCTGTTCACCCACCTGCCCCACGCAGCCTAGAATCACGTCGTCGATCGTATCCGGCGAGGCCTGGCTACGTTCGACCAGCCCATCGATCAGCGTGGCCGCCAAATCGACCGGATGCCAGCCGGCCAGACGACCACCACGGCGGCCCCCTGCCGTGCGCAGGGCGGATACGATATAGGCGTCGGTCATAAGCAGGGCTCGCAGTTATCCAGACATCGGGGACTGTCTTTGTGCCACCCTGCCGGCACCCTGTAAAGCATAGCCAGCAAGACCATGTCCCACCGCGGCGATATCAATTCCAGCTCGCAGAACACGTATAGCGATGTTTTCGATGCCGTGCGCCGTATTCCCTATGGGCGAGTGAGCACCTATGGGGACATCGCGCGTCTGATCGGCCGCCCTCGTGCGGCGCGTGTGGTCGGCTATGCGATGCATCGCTGCCCACCGGGCCTGCCCTGGCATCGGGTGATCAACGCCCAGGGCCGGATTTCGCTGCCCGCCGACAGCACCGCCGGCCTGTCGCAAAGACGACGCCTGGAGGAAGAAGGGGTTGTACTCATCGGCGGCCGCGTGGATCTCGATCGCTTCGGCTGGCCCGACGCCGACTGACGGCTGCCGCCGGACCCCAGTGGTAGTCTGGCGGCGTGATCCAATACAACAATCGAGGAGACAGCCATGCAGATCAGCGATCGATGCTTTCTGATTACCGGCGGCGGCTCGGGCCTGGGGGCAGCCAGCGCCCGTATGCTGGTCGATGCCGGGGCCCGCGTAGTGCTCGCCGACGTCAACGCCGAGGCCGGCCAGCAAACGGCTGCCGCTCTGGGCGAGGCAGCGCGCTTCGTCAACTGCGACGTGACCCGTGAAGAAGACGGCAAGGCCGCGGTCAGTGCTGCACGCCAGCACGGGGGCGCGCTGCACGGCCTGCTCAACTGTGCCGGTATCGGCATCCCCTCGAAGGTTCTTGGCAAGAACGGCCCGCACGCCCTGGCGACCTTTTCCAAGGTGATCCAGATCAACCTGATCGGCAGTTTCAACATGATTCGGCTGGCGTCCGAGGCGATGGCGGCGGCCGATGCCCAGGCCGACGACGAACGCGGCATCATCATCAACACGGCGTCGGTCGCTGCCTTCGAAGGCCAGATCGGCCAGGCCTCCTATTCCGCCTCCAAGGGCGGCATCGTGAGTATGACCCTGCCGATCGCACGCGAGCTGGCCCGACACGGCATTCGCGTGATGACCATTGCCCCCGGGATTTTCGATACGCCAATGATGGCGGAACTGCCCGAGGAAGTCCGCGACTCGCTCGGCAAGATGGTCCCTTTCCCCTCGCGCCTGGGCCAGCCGGAGGAATTCGCGCGCCTGGCCCGCGACATTATCGAGAACACCATGCTCAACGGCAGCACCATCCGCTTGGACGGGGCGATTCGCATGCAGCCGAAGTAAGCGCGGCCGCAATCGCCGACGCGGGTCCGGCCCGGGTGTGCCAGGGCCAGCTGCCCGGCCCTGCCACGGGCCGAGCGCGGGCCGATTGCCTGCCCGGCGCTCGCTTATTCGAGGGCGGGCATACAACGCCTGTCGCGCTAGAGTCTCTCCACCCGAGCCATCTTGGTATGGCGCGGCGAGGCGTCATGCAGCCTTCGCTTTGGCGGTTGCACACGCCTGTAGCGATGCCTGTTGTACCCGCAACCGTGTTTAGCGCGTTTAACCTGTTGGACGCATACGCCATCTCTTTCATACCAAGGTCTAATCCATCGCGCGGGCGCAGGCCATAAGTTCATATCCGAGCGCAACGCGAAGACTGCCTTTCGCGCCTGAACGTCCGTTCGTACAACGACTTCGGTCGACGGCCCAGTCCTTCATTTCGATAATGCGACCCACGCGAGGCGATATAGCCTTCGCCTATAGCACGGATAATATCTGCCTAACCAAAATCGGACAGCGAAGACCGCTTGTCTCTGGCTAGGGGTCGCATGCGCATGCATGTGCGATGGCGTTTCGGCACACGTCGATTCGCGCAGAAAGCGCGAATGGGCCATCGCCGCCCGGAGCGTCCTGGTTTCCAATTTCTTTTGCCTCGCTGCCCAGACCGTGCGATGGCCAACGCGTTGACCGCACCCCGGCGCACGCATACGCTTTGCGACCAGATGTTCGCTATGCAGTCGCATCGAGCACTAGCGATTTTGGCTCCGGCCGAGTCTCGCCCGACCGACACAATAAAACTGTGGAGACATTCCATGCGCCTGAAATCCACGCTCCGCGTGTTCTCGCCCCTGCTACTCACCGCGGCCCTGGGCGTGACCCATGCGACCGGCGCGTTCGCGGCCGACGACAGCGAGCCCGATCTGCCCCGCTCGATGACCTGGGCCGCCTACGACGTGGGCTCGGCCGGCTATGCCGAAGCCTCGGCCATTGCCGATGCGTTTGGCCGCAAGTACGGCACCCGTATTCGTATTCAGCCCTCGGGTTCGGCGATCGGCCGCCTGCAGCCGCTGCTGCGCGACCGCGCGGAAGTCGCCTACCTCGCCACCGAAGCCTTCTTTGCTTCCGAAGGCGTGGCCGATTTCGGTGATCGCCGCTGGGGCCCGCAGGATCTGCGTACGCTGGGCGGGCGTCCGTCGTCGTTCGGTATCTTCACCGCCAAGGATGCCAACATCACCTCCATGAAGGAGCTCAAGGGCAAGCGCTTTGCCTATGTGGCCGGCAATCCGTCGATCAACCTCAAGTGCGATGCCCTGCTGGGCGCCGCCGGGCTGACCCGCGACGACGTCGATGCACGCATGTTCCCCACCTACAACGCCACCATGAGCTCGCTCGCCCAGGGCAAGGCGGATGCGTCCTGCACCACGACCACGCCCAGCCAGCTCTATGAACTCGCCGAATCGCCGCGCGGCATTCGCTGGCTGGAAGTGGACCCGAACGACGAGAAGGCCTGGGCACGCCTGCGCAAGATCGCGCCTTTCCTGCAGCCCTATCGGGAAACCGTCGGCGCAGGCCTGAGCGAAGACAACCCGGTCAACATCTTCGCCTATCGCTACCCGGTGCTGACCGTGAAGGCCGATCAGGACGAAGACTTCGTCTACAACTACCTCAAGGCCTTCGACGAAACCTATCCCATGTACAAGGACGGCACCGCGGTCATGGGTCGCTGGAAGCTCGAAAACGCGGGCACGCCGCCGGTCGATGTGCCGTTCCATCCGGGTGCAATCAAGTATCTGAAGGAAAAAGGCATCTGGACGGACGAAATGCAGGCCTGGAACGACAAGCGCCTGGCCCGCCTGAAAGCCCTGCAGGCCGCCTGGAAGGACGCCATCGCTGAAGGCAAGGGCAAGAGCGACGACGCCTTCGCCGACATCTGGGCCAAGCATCGCCAGCAGGCGATCGAGTCGCTGTAATCCCAAACGGGTTTTAGCAAAACCGGCCGGCGCCGAGATGCCGGCCGGTTTTTTGTTTCACGTTCACCGACACTCGAAGAGGTCGTCATGGCCACAAACACGCCTTCGGCCACCGAGAACAGCCTGGAAACGGAACAGGAAGCCAGCCGCCTGGGCGGTGCCTCCTACTGGACCGTCATGGCGCTGGGCACCCTCGGTCTGCTACTGACCATCAACCAGACCTTTACCCTCGGTCTGTTCGGCTTTCAGCCGCTGGGCAATTCGTTTCTTTATTATCTGATCGGCCTGTTCCTGGCGGCGACCTTTCTCTATTTCCCGGCCTGGTCCGGGGCCAAGGAGCATGTCCCGTTCTACGACTGGATACTGGCTGCCGTCGCTCTGGTGCCGGCGGTCTATCTCGGCTACCACGGGCTCGAGATCATCCAGCAGGGCTGGGATTTCAGCGCGCCTGTCGAGGCCACGGTGGCGTCCGGCGTCATGCTCGCCCTCATTCTGGAGGGCACACGTCGTTGCGGCGGGCTGATTCTGGTTCTGGTCGCACTGTTGTTCGGGTGCTACCCGTTGTTCGCCGATCATATGCCGGGCTTTCTCTGGGGCACCCAGTACGGCTTCGGCGAAACGCTGCGCGCTCACGTCTTGGGCGTTGAGTCGGTCATCGGCATACCGATGCAGGTGGTCGCCAATCTGATCATCGGCTTCGTGGTCTTCGGCGCGGCACTGACCGTGACCGGCGGCGGCGATTTCTTCATGAATTTCGCCATGGCCCTGATGGGCCGCAGCCGCGGCGGCCCGGCCAAGGTCGCGGTGCTGTCGAGCGGCATCATGGGCAGCCTGTCGGGCAGCGTGATCTCGAATATCCTGACCACCGGCCCGATCACGATTCCGACCATGAAGAAGTCGGGCTATCCGGCCCATTACGCCGGCGCCATCGAAGCCTGTGCCTCGACCGGCGGCACGCTCATGCCGCCGGTGATGGGCGCGGTGGCCTTCATCATGGCCTCGTTTTTGAACGTGCCCTATGCCGAGGTCATGGTCGCTGCCTTCCTGCCGGCGCTGCTGTTCTATCTGGCGCTGCTGTTTCAGGTGGACGCCTATGCGGCCCGGCGTGGCCTGATCGGCATGCCTGAATCCGAAATCCCGCGCGTGGCCGATACCCTCAAGCAGGGCTGGCCGTATCTTTTCAGCCTCGGCATGCTCATCTACATGCTGCTGGTCATGCGCCTGGACGCCTATGCGCCCTATTATGCGACGCTGATCCTGCTGGCCATCGCCCTGTTCAAGCCCAGCTACCGGCTCAACTGGTCGCGCCTGCAGTATCTGATACTCACGCTCACCAGCAGCGTGGCCAGCCTGGTCGCCATTCTTGCCGGCATCGGACTGGTCGTGGGCGGCCTGTCGTATACCGGCGTGGCCGGCGCCTTCTCGCGCGAACTGCTGCTCTATGCCGACGGCAGTATCCCGCTGATGCTCGGCGCGGGGGCAATCACCAGCTTCGTGCTCGGCATGGGCATGACCGTGAGCGCCTGCTATATCTTCCTGTCGATCCTGCTCGCGCCCGCGCTCGTGGATGCCGGGCTGAACCCGTTGGCCAGCCATCTGTTCATCCTCTACTGGGGCATGCTGTCCTACATCACGCCGCCGGTGGCGCTGGCCGCGATCACCGCCTCCGGCGTGGCCGGCTCGAACGCCGGGCGTACCGGCGTCTATGCCATGCGCCTCGGCAGCATTCTGTTCGTGCTGCCGTTCCTGTTCGTGACCAACCCGGCGCTGATCCTGCAGGGCGATCTGGCCCACATTCTGCTGTCGACGGTAACCGCGGTCGCCGCGATCTGGCTGGTGGCCGCCGCGCTCGAGGGCTATCTCTACCGCGTGGGCGCTATCAACCTGGTCATGCGCCTGATCGTGCTGGTGGCCGGGGCCGCCCTGATCTATCCGGAACGGCTGTCGGACGCGATCGGCGTCGCGATCGTGGTCGCCATCTATATCGCGGACGCGCTGCTCGGCGGGCGGCTGGGTTCGAAGGACGCCCAGCGCCTGGCCCGTGCCAAGCAGGCAGAACAGGCCGAGCAGCAGGCCCGAGCTTCTTCTTAAAAGGTAGAAAATCATGATAGACAAGCGAGTCGCGTCCCTGCGCGAAGCGATCGCCGGCATCAAGAGCGGCGCGGCCGTGATGATCGGCGGCTTCGGCAGTTCCGGCATTCCCTTCGAACTGATCGAAGCGCTGCGCCAGCACGGCGCAGACGATCTCACGGTGATCTCCAATAACGCGGGTTCGCATGAAATCGGTATCGCCACGCTGCTGCGCGATCGTCTGGTCCGCAAGGTGGTATGCACCTACCCTCGTTCCCAGGGGTCGGTGTGGTTCGAAAAGCTCTACGAAGAAGGCGCGATCGAACTCGAACTGATGCCCCAGGGCAC
The DNA here is from genome assembly GCF_964012375.1 of uncultured Salinisphaera sp. Taxonomy (NCBI): domain Bacteria; kingdom Pseudomonadati; phylum Pseudomonadota; class Gammaproteobacteria; order Salinisphaerales; family Salinisphaeraceae; genus Salinisphaera; species uncultured Salinisphaera sp. The sequence goes on along the minus strand of NZ_CAXGSH010000083.1, from coordinate 718 downwards.
GTTTGCCGAACGCATGCGCGCCGCCGGCGCCGGCCTGGGCGGTTTCTTCACCCCCACCGGCTACGGCACCAAGCTTGCGGAAGGCAAGGAAACACGCGAGATCGACGGCGTGGGCTATGTGCTCGAGCCACCGCTCAAGGCCGACGTGGCGCTGATCAAGGCCCACAAGGGCGATAAATGGGGCAACCTCGCGTACAACACCGCGGGACGCAACTTCAATCCGGTCATGGCGATGGCCGCGGACATGACCATCGCCGAAGTCGAACATATCGTCGAACTCGGCGAACTGGATCCGGAGAGCGTGGCGACGCCCGGCATCTTCGTCGATCGCGTCGTCGCACAGGAGGGCATCGTATGACACGTCTCGAACCCGCACAGATGGCCGAGCGCCTCGCCCAGGACATCCCCGACGGCAGCTATGTGAATCTCGGCATCGGCATGCCGGTCATGGTGGCCAACTATGTGCCCGACGGCCGCGAAGTGATCTATCACAGCGAGAACGGCATCCTCGGCGTCGGCCCCACGCCCGAACCCGGTACCGAAGATCCGGACCTGATCAACGCGGCCAAGCAGTACGTCACCCTGATCAAGGGCGGCTGCTATTTCGATACCGCCGACTCCTTCGCCATGATGCGCGGCGGCCATCTGGATATCGCCGTGCTCGGCGGCTTTCAGGTATCCGCGGACGGCAATCTGGCCAACTGGGCGACCGACAACG
>NZ_CAXGSH010000082.1:0-18615 GCF_964012375.1 uncultured Salinisphaera sp. | reverse complement strand
CACTTGTCTGTCAAGCGCGCGCAAAGCACGCCGGCGCGACCGTGACAGGTTGTGCAGAGCTTGCCTAGAACGCCGCCCGCCGATAACGCCGATAGCGCGGATACCAGAAATGCCGCTCGACCCGTTCGACAATCGTTTCATCGCTGGTTGTCAGGGCCACGCCATCGGCCTGGGCCTGCTTGGCCACGGCAAAGGCGATCGACTGGCTGAGTTCGCGCACGTCCGACAGGGCCGGCAGCAGCGCGCCCTCGCCGGTCGTGCCCAGCGGCGAATTCTCGGCCAGCGCCCGAGAGGCCGCCATGAGCATGCCATCGGTCACATGGGCCGCGCCGGTCGCAATTACGCCCAGGCCGATACCGGGGAAGATATAGGCATTGTTGCATTGTGCGATCGGGCGCTTTTCGTCGCCGACGGCCACCGGGTCGAACGGGCTGCCGGTGGCGACCAGGGCCTCGCCGTGGGTCCAGTCGAGAATCTCCTCAGGCGTGGCTTCGACCTTCCATGTGGGGTTGGACAGCGGCATTACCAGCGGATTAGAGCAATGCTGGTGCATGGTCTCGATCACCCGCTGGGAAAACAGGCCGCGCTGGCCGGACACCCCTATCAGCACCGTCGGCCTGGCGTTGTCGATGACGGTAAGCAGCGGGTCAGTATCGGTGGAATCGTTCCAGTCATCGACCTTGGACTGGCGCTGGGCCAGGCGACTCTGGAAGTCGTAGAGGCCGCTCATGGCATCCGTGATCAGCCCGTCGCGGTCGACCATGTAGATTCGGGCACGGGCTTCGCTTTCCTCGAGCCCGGCATCGGTCATGGCCACCACGATCTGTTCGGCAATGCCACAGCCTGCCGAGCCCGCGCCCACGAACGCGATGGTCTGCTCTGCAATCGATTCCTGTTTGGCCTTGCAGGCCGCCAGCAGCGAGCCGACCACCACCGCGGCCGTGCCCTGAATATCGTCGTTGAAGCAGCACAGCTGGTCGCGATAGCGCTTGAGCAGCGGCATGGCGTTGGCCTGGGCGAAATCCTCGAACTGCAGCAGCACGCCGGGCCAGCGGCGTTTGATCGCCTGTACGAACAGGTCCACGAACTCGGCGTACTCGGCATCGGAAATACGTTCGTGGCGCCAGCCCATGTACATGGGGTCGTCGAGCAGATCCTGGTTGTTGGTGCCCACGTCCAGCACCACCGGCAGCGTATAGGCCGGGCTGATACCGCCACAGGCGGTATAAAGCGAAAGCTTGCCGATGGGAATGCCCATGCCGCCGATGCCCTGGTCGCCCAGGCCCAGAATACGTTCGCCGTCGGTGACCACGATCACCTTGACGTTGTCCTTGGTGGCGCTGCGGATGATGTCGTCGATGCGATGACGATCCGGGTAGCTCACGAAAATGCCGCGATGGTTGCGATAGATTTCCGAGAATTTCTCGCAGGCACGCCCGACGGTGGGCGTATAGATGATCGGCATCATCTCTTCGAGATGTTCTTCGAGCAGGCGAAAGAACATGGTCTCGTTATCGTCCTGGATGCCGCGCAGGTAGATGTGCTTGTCCAGATCGTTGGTACAGGTCTGATACTGCCGATAGGCCCGCTCGACCTGCTCTTCGATGGTCTCCACGTTCTGTGGCAGCAGGCCGATCAGGTTGAAGGCCACACGCTCGTCGGCATCGAAGGCGTTGCCCTTGTTGAGCAACGGCATTTCCAGCAGCGTCGGGCCGGCATAGGGAATATAGAGCGAACGTTTCTCGACGTCTTTGGTCATTCAATCACCTGGAATATCGGTCGGTTATCGTTACACCGCCGGGCATGGGTACCCGTGCGCCGTGGCTGCACCCGCTGCGCGTGCCAGTCGGCGGAGCAAGTTTAGCGCGCCGGCCGGCCACAGCAACGCTGCAGCGCAGCACCCCGCTGTCTCGTACGCCCGGTCGCGCCGGACTGCGTGGCCAACTACGCCGCTGCGCACGAGCCGGCCACGCACCAATCAGTCGCTCGCGCCAGTCAACTCAGCCACATCGTCTGCTTCGACCACGCTTTGCTGGCCACCCCAGCGACGGCGCAGATAGGTCGCCAATTTTGCGATTTCGGGATCGCTGAGCGCGTCGCCGAAACCGGGCATCGCCTGAACGCGTTCGTAGCCGGTGAACGCCCGTGCGTCGATCCCGTCGTGGATGATCTTGACCAGGTTGCGCGGACTATCGAGCCGCAATGCGGTATTGCTGGTCATCGCGCTCGCCACATGCGGCGCGCCTTCGCCATCGGCGCCATGACAGCCGGCACAGCTGTTGAGATAGAGCTGGCGGCCCGGGCTGTCGTCGACGGCGGTCGTCTGCGCCACGTGCGCCGCGGCCGGCGGATTCTCGCCCAGCAGATAGCGGCTCATCGCCTTCAGATCGTCCTCGTCGAGATAGCGCGTGCTGTGGTGAAAGACCGGATACATCTCACTGTACATGCTGCCTTGGCGACTGCGGCCTTCGCGCATGAACTCACGCAATGACGCATCGTCCCAGCCGCGCGCGGCAAGCGCCTCGGCTTCTAGGCTGGGCGCCTGCCAGCCCGCAATGACGGCCCCTTGCAGATGACGATCGCGCTTGAGCGCACCCAGTCGGCCGCGCGGGGTATGGCATTGCCCGCAATGACCGAGCGTATCGACCAGATAACGACCGCGCTGGTTGTCGGCAGCGCGCCGCTGGCCGGCGTCATCATCCGGAGCGTACATCCAGTTCCAGAAATTCAGCGTCCAGCGCATCGAGTACGGCCAGGCCAGATCGGTCTGCGGCGACGGTACGTGCACGCCGTCCAGGCTCATGAAATAGGCATACATCGCATCCGAATCCTCGCGCGCGATATCGTGATACGAGGTATAGGGCATGGCCGGATACAGCTGCGTGCCGTCGGGTAGTTCGCCCTGGGTGAGCACGTGATAGAAATCGTCGGCGCTGTAGTTGCCGATGCCGTATTCGTCGTCGGGCGTGATGTTGGTGCCGTAAACCTTGCCGAACGGCGTTTCGATCGCGCGCCCGCCGGCGTAGGGCGTGCCGCCTTCGGCGGTATGACAGGCCGCACAATCGGCCGCGCGGGCCAGATACTGGCCGCGCTCGATCTGTTTCGCTGTCGCCTGACTGGCGGCCCAGCCCGTGCCGGTACTCACGGCAAGCACGAGCGCCGCTAATGTCTGTCGATAGCCGGCCATGTTCAGCCCTCCACCGTGGTGCCGGGGGTAGCGAGCACCGCAGCGCGTACCGCGCGAAAATAACGCACATAGCCGGTACAACGACACAGATGCGATTCCAATGCATCGCTGATCGTCGCCTCCAGCTGCGAGCGCGGTACCGGCTCGCGTTGCAGGCGCTCGACGAGCACCGTGGCCGCGTTCACGAACCCCGGCGCACAGTAGCTGCACTGAAACGAGAAGTGATCCAGAAACTGCTGCTGAACCTCAGAGAGTTTGGCTACATCGCCGTTTTCATCGCGCGTGGCGTGGCCTTCGACGGTGCGAATGGATTTACCCTCGAAGTAATGCGCGCCGGTAATACAGGTGCGGATCTCTTCACTGCGCCCATCCTCGTGATCGACGATCACCGTGCAGGCGCGACACACGCCGATGCCGCAGCCAAACCGGGTGCCGGTGAGATTGCGATACTCGTTGAGGTAATCGAGCATCATCAACTGCTCGGGGATGTCCTCGACGGGCTGTTCGATACCGTTGACGGTGACATGCAACGGCTTGCTGACGATGGGGTCGGTAGTACTCACAGAACCTCCCGGATCCGCTCGGGCGTAATGGGCAGACGATGAAAATGATGGCCGATGGCGTGGGCGATGCCGTTGCCGATCGCGCCCACGACCGGAATCATCACTACTTCGGCAATACCCTTGGGCGGGTCGGTACGCGATAACGGCGGCAGGATATCGGCGCTCTGCTCCCACACCGCGACTTCACTGGCCCGGGGCACGTGATAACGGTTGATGTTCCAGGTGCCGTTACCCGGGCCGTCCTCGTAAAGCGGCATGTCTTCGTAAAGGGCATGACCGATGCCCATGGCGAGCCCACCCTGCAGCTGGCCGGACACCAGTTCCTCGACGATGGTATTGCCGCACTCTAAAAACGAATGATGATTGAGTAGCGACACCTCGCCGGTGCCGGTATGTACGGCAAGCTCCACGAGCGTGGCGCAGGCGCTGTAATAGGTCACCCCGGCATTGTTGCGCTGGGTGGGCGGGAAATACGGGTTCGACCGGGTCAACAGTTCGAAGCCTCGCTTGCTGGTCATCCGCGCTTTCTTCTGCTGGGAGGCACCGTCGCCGTAGCGCACCGCCAGACCGTCGAGCGGCAGATTCTCGCTGGTGCCGTCGATCCGATAATCCGCCCTCGACCATTCCCAGCGATTAAAGGCATGGGCCATGGCGCCAGTCACCCGGCCCGTGGCATGGGCACGCTCGGCCAGAAACGCCAGCGACAACGGCTCCATGCCATTGGCTGTGAGCTTGCCCTGTTCCCAGCGCGCGTCCTGTTCGCGCACGACATAGGGCGCGGCCTGGCCGCCGCCGATGCCGCGCTGCCAGTATTCGAGCGCGACCGGCCACAGGCCGTGTCTGAAGATTACACGGGCCGCTTCGATGGTCGGAAACGACAGATAATAGGACGAGTTGCTCGCACTGGAGGCCTGCTGGAGCATCGGCGTCCAGCGCGGGTCGGTCTGTGCGGCCTCCTGTTCCGACTGCGACATCACATACGGATTGCCGCTCGAGGTCATGGCCAGGTCGTCCCACTCGGTTTCGGCGGTGTGGACCGTATTCGCAGGCTGTCCAAGCCATTGGGCAACCACCGCGGCCTGGCTGGTGGAATATCCGGTACCCATTTCAGCCCCGGTATTGCGCACTTCGATCGAGCCATCGGCATTCAGGCGGACCTCCGAGAACACGCCCTCGGCGCCGTGGCCGAAATCCTTCTGGACACAGGCAAAGCCCACGCCATAGCGCTGCTCGGGATGGTCGGCCTCGAAGGCCTGCTTGCGCGCCGCGCGCTGGGTCCAGATCTCGTGTTGGCGGGCCCTGTGCAGAATCTCCTCACCGCGCAGATGCCCGGCCGGGATCGCGCCCTGGGTGTTCTTCATGCCCGACTTGAACACGTTCGCCAGGCGCAGTTCGAACGGGTCCATATCAAGATGGTCGGCGATTTCGTCGACCATCAGTTCGGTCGCGGCCATGGTCTGAATGGTGCCGTAACCGCGCATCGACCCGGCTTCGGGCATGCGCGAGAATTCGGCCGTGGCGGTGAGATCGCTGTTGGGCATGTAATAGATGCCCTGGGCGGCCGTGGCCCCCACGAACGCCACGGAATTGGAGAAATTGGCACGCCCACCGCCGTTGGCGGTCAGATTCTGCTTGAATATCTGAAACTTGCCGGTTTCGCGCTCGACCGCCAGACGATTTCGAATCGTGAACGGATGGCGCTTCATGGTGGCCTGGAACTGCTCGTAGCGATCGTTGGCCAGGCGTACCGGATGGCCATCGCCATAGAGCCCGGCGATCAAGCCGTAATACGGAAAGATGGAGTTGTCCTTCGAGCCGTAACCCACCGTATAGGTCGGGTGCAGAAACAGGCGCCCGCTGGCAAAGGTGCTGGCCGAGTGCAGCTCGGCCATGCGTTCGACCAACTCGGCCGGCGACTGGCTGCCACAGACCAGATGCATGTCCCCGGCCTCGGCATCGAACCAGCAATTGGCGTTGTCGGCTTCCATGGCGAAATGATCGATATAGGGCGTTTGATATTCCGCCTCGAACACCAGCCAATCGTCGGGCGGCATATCCAGCTGCTCGGCGAGCTGGTTGGCGTGATACATCGCGCGCTGGCTGTCCTTGCCGTTTTCCAGCGCCTGCGGCCACACCGGATGGCGCTTGCGAAAATCCGGGTAGAGCACGGTTTCCTGCAAGGCGGAGAAACGATCGGGCGCATAGGGTGTATCGCCGCCCACCCGGATATAACGAAAGGCGCCATAGGGCGGTTTTTCCGGCAGCGGCGTTTGTTCGCCGTAGACCACCACATCCTCGGCTGCGCGTACCCGCGCCTTGGCCACGGCAAAACGGGCGAAATCGTGGTAGATGCACAAGGCTACCGGATAGCCCAGATAAAGCGGCGTCTCGCCGGCGGGCAAGAAGAAGGCCGGGCCGTAGTACTCGGGCACCTGGATATTGTCGCGGGCCATGTCTTCAGCGGTGACCACGCGATCCGGTGCCAGCCCGGCCGCTTCCAGCGCGGACAGATCGATGCCCTGATAGCGGCGATCGCAGCGGGTGGCGCGAATGATGAATGCATGGGCCTGGGTATCGGGCCAGTGCGGCATGTCGCGGGCACGGATATCGCGGGCAAAGACCTTGCTGCCGGTGACCTTGGCGATCCCGTCGAGCCGGAATTTCATCCCGGTGCCGGGCCGCCAGGCCTGCGCCGTCGGCGACAGGATGTCCTGTTCGAACAACGCCGCGAAGCTCGGGCTCGCCAGGCTGGCAACATAGGTACTCACGCCCGCCACGACCGAGTGCTTGAGAAATCGACGACGGGATTGATTGAATTGGGGCATTGTTTCGTTGTTGTCTGGTTGAAACAGAGTTCGGGCGCCGCCGCCGGCTAGCCGTTGATCAGCGCGGTCGCGGCAGCGTTATGGCGTGCCACCAGCTGCGGGATATCCACGCCGAGCAGCTGCCCGCGATGGACCCGCAGTCGGCCATTGATCAGGCTCAGATCCACCCGCGGCGGTAGGCAGAAAACCAGTGCGGCCAGCGGATCGTGCACGGCGCCGCCGGCCAGCGGCAGGCTGTCGAGGCGATAACCCACGATATCCGCGGCCATGCCGACGGCGAGATGGCCGATGTCATTGCGCCCGAGCACCTCCGCGCCGCCGCGCGTGGCAAGACGCAATGCCTCGGTCGCACTCATCGCCTCCGGGCCGTTTTGCAGGCGCTGGAGCAACATCGCCTGGCGCGCCTCGCTGAGCATGTGCGAACTGTCGTTGGAAGCCGAACCGTCGACCCCGAGGCCCACGCGCGCGCCGGCGGCCTGCAGCGCCTTGACCGGGGCCACGCCCGAAGCCAGCCGCATGTTGGAACTCGGGCAATGCGCCACGCCGCATCGATGCGCGCCCAGCCGCGCGATCTCGGTTTCATGCGGATGCACCATATGCGCGAACCACACATCGTCGCCGACCCAGTCGTTGGCCTCGGCATATTCAACCGGCGTCTGGCCGAACAGCTCGCGGCAGTAGTGTTCCTCGTCCAGGGTTTCGGCCAGATGGGTATGCAGATGCACGCCATAATGCCGCGCCATCTTTGCCGTTTCGCGCATGAGATCGGTCGACACCGAAAACGGCGAGCAGGGCGCGAGCACGATACGGGTCATCGCCCCGGCGCGATCGTCGTGATAGGTCTCGATCACGCGCTGCGAATCCGAGAGGATGAACTCCTCGGCCTCGACGGCATGATCGGGCGGCAGCCCACCGCGCGACTGCCCGACCGACATCGAGCCGCGGGCGGCATGAAAACGAAAGCCCATCTCCCGGGCGGCATGAATCTGGTCGTCGACGCGGGCATCGTTGGGCCAGATATAGGTATGGTCGGCCGCGGTCGTACAGCCGGAAAGCATCAGCTCGGCGATGGCGATACGCGTGCTTACGTCGATCGAGCCGGCGTCCATACGCGCCCAGATCGGATAGTGGGCGACCAGCCAGTTGAACAGGTTGCTGTTCTGCCCGGCCGGCAGGTTGCGCGTGAGCGTCTGATAAAAATGATGATGGGTATTGACCAGCCCCGGGATCAGAATATGACCGCTGGCATCGATCGTCTCGTCGGCATGGCCGGTTATTTCATCAGCGGTGCCGATCGCATCGATTCGCCCGTCGACGATGCGGATACTGGCATCGCGATGCAGGGTGTCGTGGTCGTCCATGGTGGCGATGAACGCCGCATTGCGTAGCACGGTAGTGGCCATTCGGTCGGCTCCTTGATTCGGGCGGGCGGGCTGGATTCAGCTGCCGCGATAGGTGCTGTAGCCGTATGGCGAAACCAGCAGCGGTACGTGGTAATGCGAATCGGCATCGGCAACGCCGAACCGGATCACCACGTCGTCGATGAAGGCGGGCTCGTCGAGCGTTTCCCGCCGGCCGGCGAAATAGGCGCCCACCGAAAACACGAGTTCGTAGCGGCCCACGGCAAATGCGGCATCGGCTACCAGCGGTTCGTCACAGCGTCCGTCGCTATTGGTAGTGGTCCGGGTGATCGTATGCGCGCCCTCGGCATCAATACGCCGGACCACGATATCGATCCCCGCGCCCGGACAGCCGTTGGCCGTATCGAGTACGTGTGTCGTGAGATAGCCCATCATCTTCCTCTAGTCGTTGATACCGGCGCGTTCGCGCCCGGTGTTCAATCCCGGCCGGTGGCCGGCTCGTGCTGGCGGGCGGCGGCGTCTTCGAGCGCTGCGCGCGCGGCCGTATCGTCTTCTTCTGCGACTGCTTCCGGACCGTTGAGCAACAGGTTGGTCACCACGGCGGCGACCGTGGTCAGCAGAATGCCGCTATGGACGATCGGCCCGGTCCAGTCGGGAAACACGGCAAAGAAACCCGGCGCGGCCAGCGGAATCATGCCGAAGCCGATCGATACCGCAAACACGAGCTGATTGCTGCGCTGAGCCATATCCGCCTTGGTGATGATATTGATACCGGCCGCCGCGACCATGCCGAACATCACCAGCCCTGCCCCGCCGAGCACCGGCTTGGGAATGGAGGCGACCACGAATGCCGCCTGCGGAAACAGGCTCAACAGGATCAGCACGGCACCCGATACCACGGTGACGAACCGGCTGGTCACGCCAGTCATGCCGACCAGACCGACGTTCTGGGAAAACGAGGTATGCGGAAAGCCGTTCAGAAAACCGGCGATCGTGGTCGCGATACCGTCGCCATAGAGGCCACGGTTGAGCAGCCCGCGATCCACCGGCTTTCCCACCATTTCGCCCAGGGCCAGACACATGCCGGTGGATTCCACCAGCGTGACCACCATGATGATGCACATGGCGATGATCCCGGACAGCGGAAACTCGAGCATGCCGAAATGCAGCGGCGTGATGATGCCCACCACCGGCTGCGACCCAAGCCCGTCGAGGCTGACCACGCCGAGCGGCAGCGCGACGATATAGCCAACTAAAAGCCCCAGCAAGACCGAGATATTGACCCAGATTCCGCGCCCGAGCCGGTTGATCGTCAGAATACAGGCGAGCACGAATACCGCGAGGCCCACATTGACCGGCGCGCCGAAATCCTCGGCGCCAACGCCGCCCGCGGCCCAGTTGATGCCCACCGGCATCAGCGAAATGCCGATCGAGGCGATCACCGTGCCCGTGACCAGCGGCGGAAAGAACTTGAGTAAGCGGGTAAAGAACGGCACCAGCAACATGCCGAAAATACCGGACACGACCGTGGCCCCGAAAATACCCGCGATGCTCACTTGGCCGCTGGTCGCCATGGCCACCATCGGCCCGACCGTAACGAAGCTCGACCCCATCACGATCGGCATACGGATACCGAAGACCCAGATGCCCAACGACTGAATCAGCGTGCCGATTCCGCAGCACAACAGGTCGGCCATGATCAGATACGAGATATCCGCGCGCGACAGCTCGAGCGCGCCGCCCACAATTAGTGCGACGGCGATCGTGCCGGCATACATGACCAACACGTGCTGGATCCCCATGGGCACGAGCTGGACGAACGGCGGTCGGCGGTCGGCCGCACACAACTCGGCATCACTGGCCGTGTTCGGCACGTCTGACATCGAATCCCCTCCTGGCGGGCCGTACGCGCAGATAATCCGCGCCGGCTTTATTTTTTGTATCGAATGCCCGCACTGGCGCACAGCGCGCAACGTTGCGCGGGCTGGCTGCGCGCACGTTCGAATGCTGCGGACACGCGTGCGCGCCGTGAAGACAGACCGGGAGGGCGCAGGGCTGGAAGCCCACCCGCCGGTTCATACGCCACAGCACGCGCGCGACGCGGCGGGCATACGCTTTGCTCATGCGATGGGACGTGTCGACGGAATCGAATAGCGTGCTGTCCTCCCCATATTGAATACAATTTCTATCGATACGTGGAACATTAGTCAAATCAGGATTCGATACAATCAGCCCCGAATATTGCATTTAGTCGGAGCGATGCGTGGCTTTGCGCATTGATTCGATCAACCAACGATCGTGCCAATCTGGAGACAGCGGATGACCGATACCGTCCCACTACGCCCTGCAGCCATGAACGAACACGAATTCGTGGACTGCTTCGGCGATGTCTACGAACACTCGCCATGGGTCGCACGCGCGGTCTGGCACAGCGCGGATCACGCTGTCCTCACCCAGGCCGAACGCCTGGCAGCGGCGATGCGACAGGTCGTCGAACAGGCCGACGAAACGCAGCAGACAACACTTATTCGCGCGCATCCGGATCTGGGCGGCAAGCTCGCCGTCGCCGGCGGGCTGAGCGCGGCCTCGGCACGCGAACAGGCGGGGGCGGGTCTCGATGGCTGCACGCCCGAGCAATACGAACGCCTGCAGGCGCTCAACGACGCCTATACCCGCAAGTTCGGTTTCCCGTTCGTTGTCGCGGTCAAAGGCCTGACGCGCGAGGATATTCTTGCGGCCATGCAGGCACGGCTGGATAACGACGGCGCCAGCGAACGCCGCCGCGCGCTCGACGAAATTCACCAAATCGCGCGTTTTCGCCTGGCGGCCCGGCTCGATCAAAAAATGGCCGGGACCTAGCCGGGACTCAATCGCCGCCGTCGGCGAATATCGCGCGCAGATCGATATCGCGGTCGCGGCGCTCCAGGCCAAGACGCTGCTCGCAATCGACCAGGTGATCGACCATGGTGCGCACGCCGTGCGCGATATCGCCGCCGATCATCGCATCGAGCAGGGTCTGGTGCTCATCGTAGGTACACACGGTGCGCTGCATCGGCTCGTAGAGGCCGATGATCAAAGATGTGCGCCCGATCAATTCCTTGAGAAACGCCTTGAGCACCTGATTGCCCGCGATCTCGGCGATTTCCAGATGAAAGGCCCCGGAATAACGGATCCAGTGCCGACGGCTACGTTCCTGATGTGCGGCATGGTCCTTGAACACGAGACGTTCCAGCCGTGCGCGGCCATCGTCGGTCATGCGTTGCATCGCCGCTTCCACGCTCGCGGCCTCGACAATCCGACGCGACTCGAACACATCACGGGCCTCTTCGACCGTGGGGCTTGCAACCATCGCACCGCGATTGGGCCGGATGTCGACCAGCTTTTCACTCGCCAGACGAAACAAGGCCTTGCGCACCACGGTCCGGCTCACCGAGAAGATATCGCCGAGACTGTCCTCGGGGAGCTTGGTAGCCGAGGGCAGGCGCTGCTCGAATATCGCGTTCGCGATCGCGCGATAGATATCCTGATCCGTACGCCGGCCCGAGGGGCTGGCGATCTCCTGGGCATCGAGCAGCGGGTTCTGCGAGTCGCTGACCTCGGGCATCGCGATCGTTCCTTGCGGCTGGGTCTCGGCAGGCCGAGCACACGGATTGAAAATGGGCGCTTTGCTGACGACCATCAATACCGGCAGATGTTCGTATCCACCGGGCGACGATCGCCGCGCCCATCATACGCGGGACGCCGCCACGCGCGGCAGGCCGCGGCCGATAGCGACACCGTGGGGAGCCACAACGCGAATGGGTCGGTCAGCCTGTGATCCTGTCCCTGTGATGCCAGCGTACGACTTGCGTTCAATGCCCACCCTATCCGCCCGCGACCCCTAGGCCTACCCGCTGTGGCCGAAGCCTGCAGTGACATTCGTGCCGGTCGCGATGGCGGTCTCGGCGCGGGCCGCCCCATCGCGACAGCTCTATCGCCAAATCCCATTTTGTATACAAAAAACAGGTACGGTTGTACTCTGCTTTTACCTTCGTTGTGTCGACCACCCTCGACCGATCGACCATGCACACTGGCGCATTACAGGCGTTGGCCAAGGGCCACGCCATCCGTCCAGAGGATATGAATGCAGGCTTTTCTGATTGAATTCGGCAACATGTTGCTGCGCTGGCTGCATGTGATCGCGGCCATCGCCTGGATCGGCGAATCCTTCTATTTCGTGATGCTCGACAACGGCCTGAAAAAGCCGGCCGAAGCCGAAGACGCCCGGCGCGGCGTCGCCGGCGAAATGTGGGCCGTGCACGGCGGCGGCTTCTACCACAACCAGAAATATGCGAGCGCGCCGGCCAAACTGCCCGACGACCTGCACTGGTCGTATCTCAAGGCCTATACGACCTGGTTGTCCGGTTTCGCCCTGTTCGCCCTGCTCTATCTCACCCGACCGGAGATCTATCTGGTCGATCCACAGAGCGCCTGGACCTGGGCCGCGGCCATGACCGGCTGGCAAGCGAATATCGCCGCGCTCGTCTTCCTCGCGCTGGGCTGGCTGGTCTATAACGAACTGTGCAAACGCATCAGCCCCACCATGCAGCGCGACGGCGTGCTCGGTGTGGCCGTGGCGCTGATGATGGTGGCCGTGGCTTATCTGGCCACGCATATATTTGCCGGGCGGGCCGCATTCGTGCTGGTGGGCGCGGTGATGGCCACCGCTATGGCGGCCAACGTCTATTTCTGGATCATACCCGGGCAACGCCGCATGGTCGCCGCCATGACGCGCGGGCAAGCTCCGGATCCGCTGGATGGCAAGCGCGGCAAACAGCGCTCGGTCCACAACACCTATTTCACCCTGCCCGTGGTGTTGCTGATGCTCAGCAACCACTATGCATTCCTGTATACCGACCCCTACGCCTGGGTCGTGATCGCGCTGTTCATCGTGGCCGGCGCACTGATCCGACAGTTTTTCGTGTCCATGCACGCCGGCCACATCCGGCCGGTGTTCGCGATTGTCGGCGCCCTGTTCATTGTCGCCGCCTTCGCGTTGACCGCACCGATCTCATCGCTTTCATCAGCCCCGGCCGGTACGGACCGGGCGGCCCGTAGCGATACCGGCGACGCCACCGCCTTCGCCCGCGTGCACGACATCATCCAACAGCGCTGCAGCGAGTGCCACGCCGAAAACCCGAGCAGCGAGAGCTTCAGCGCGGCGCCGGCCGGCATCATGCTCGATAGCGACGCGCGCATCCGGGCGCATCGAGCCCAGATCAAACAGGCAGTGGCCAGCGGCTACATGCCGCTGGGCAATATCACCGGCATCACCGGCGAAGAACGCCAGGCGATCGCGAACTGGCGCGAGGATGGTTCCTAGGGTCTGACGGCCTACTGGCCCGCAGTTTTCTAGATCGGCGGCCGGGCATACTGCGCAAACGAGCCATGCCGGGCTTTGAAACGCGCGAACTCGCGGTCGGCCTGCTGACGGCGCGCCGCGGCATCCGTTCCGAGTTTTCGGTCGACCTGCTTGACCGGCGTTACGAACAGCATGACGACAACTCCTTTGGCATAGCCGGCAATACCGGCCTGATCGATGCTGCGCACGATAATTATGGCCACGCACATCATCATCCGGTTTATCGGCATATCGCCTGTGCCGGGCAGGCATAAACCAGGCAAGGCGTATGGACAAGACCACGGAAATGACGATCTTCGTGCGGGCGGTGGAAGCCGGCGGTTTTTCCGCGGCCGCGCGTCAGCTTGCCCAGACTCCGTCGGCGGTGAGCAAACAGATCCGTCGGTTGGAAGAACGGCTGCATACCCGGCTGTTTCATCGGACGACGCGCCACATCCATCTGACCGAAGCCGGACAGCATTATTACAAGCGATGCACCGAGATTCTGCGTGCGATCGAAGAGGCCGAAAACGCGGCGAGCGCGATGAGCACCGAACCCTGGGGCAGGCTTCGTGTCGCCGCCACCGTCTCCTTCGGTCGGGTAGAAGTCCTGCCGTTGATCAATGAGTTCATGACGCGTTACCCGCAGATCGATATCGAGTTCGAACTCACCGATCGCCATGTCGATCTCATCCAGGATGGCTTCGACGTGGCCATTCAGTGGCGCGAACAGGTCGACGATCCGGATGTCGTCGCCCGTCGTCTGTGTATCAACCGCCGCATCATCTGTGCCGCACCGGCCTATCTCGAACGAAACGGCATCCCGCGCACCCCCGAAGATCTCATGGCACACAACTGTCTGACGTTATCGACACTCGACGAATTCAACGACTGGGCCTTCACGGACGCCATACACGGCGCGCGCGTGCTGCGCGTCCACGGTAGTTTTCGTGCCAACACCGCCGATGCCCTACATGAGGCCGTGCGCTCGGGCGTTGGTCTGGCCAGACTTTCGCACTGGCTCGTGGCCCCGGATATCGCGGCCGCGCGGCTCACGCCGGTACTGCCGGAGTACCCACACGACGACTCGGCTTTTTTCGTGCTCTATGCCCATCGGCGCTATCTGTCGCGCAAGGTGCGTGCATTCGTCGATTTCCTGATCGAGAAATTCACCTCGATTGCGCCCTGGGAACAAACCACGCCAACGCACTCGGCATCCTCTACGCCATGATATAAAACGGCCTCGTTCGCCACGGAGTTCGCCATGCCCGTCACCCTGTCCGTTCAAGACCTGGTCGCACGCGCACAAGAGCGTGTTAACACGCTCTCGCCTGATGCGGTGGACCAACGCCGCGTCAACCCGGGTGTGCTGCTCGTCGATGTACGCGACGTGCGCGAACGCAAACGCGATGGCCATATCCCCGGCTCATTGCACGTGCCGCGCGGCATGCTGGAATTCTGGGTCGACCCGGAAAGCCCCTATCACAAGCCCGAACTGGCCCAGGCACAGGCGTTGATCCTTTACTGCAACAAGGGCTGGCGATCGGCGCTCGCGGCGGCCACGCTGCAGGATATGGGGCTGGGTGATGTCGCCCATATGGACGGCGGCTTCGATCGCTGGGCCGAGCAACAGCGCGAAATCGAGCGTGACTGAACGCGGGCCCCGGCACGTCCGGCCCGAGGACGCCGGGCCGCCATCGTTACAGCCGTCCGTCGGCTACGCTGGCCAGGGAGCAGACAGCGCGTGTCGCTAGCGGCGCTCTTCACGCTGTGTGTTCTGGTCGCAGCGTTCTGTGCGCTTGCGCTCACGTCGATTGCGGTCGATGCCGTACTGGTGGGCGCGTTGATCGCCCTGCTGCTCAGCGGCGTGATCGATGCCCAGTCTGCGTTCGCGGGCTTTGCCAATCCGGGGGTCATCACGGTGGCCGCACTCTATGTAGTCGTCGCCGGCCTACGCGATACCGGCGCAACCCAGATGCTGGCGGCCCGCGTGCTGGGCAAACCGCGTTCGATCGCCCATGCCCAGGCCCAGTTGATCGTGCCGACCGCGATTCTCAGCGCGTTCCTGAACAACACGCCGGTGGTGGCCGCGCTTATTCCGGCGGTGTCCGACTGGTGTCGCAAACACCGGCTGTCCGTATCGCAGCTGCTCATGCCGCTGAGTTTTGCCACCATTCTCGGCGGGACCTGTACGCTCATCGGCACCAGCACCAACCTGCTGATTAACAGCCTGCTGGTACAACAGGGCCTGGGCGACGGCCTGGGCATGTTCGATCTCGCCTGGGTCGGCGTGCCGATCACCGTGATGGGCGGCTTGCTCATGATCGGCGCCAGCCGCTGGCTGCTGCCCGACCGCACGCCGGCTCTGGACCGTATGCACAACCCGCGCGAATACAGCGTGGAGATGATGGTCGCGGCTGGCGGTGCACTGGAAGGCCAGACCATAGAAGAAGCGGGTTTGCGCCAGCTGCCCGGCATGTATCTGGCCGAAATCGAGCGCGATGGCCACCTGCTGCCGGCGGTGTCGCCGCGCGAGCCGCTGCAGGGCGAAGATCGGCTGGTGTTCGTCGGCATCGTGGATTCGGTCGTGCATTTGCACAAGACCCGCGGGCTGGTGCCGGCCACCGAACAGATCTTCAAGCTGGATACGCCGCGGCGTGCCCGGGTGCTGGTCGAAGCGGTGGTGTCGCACAGCTGTCCGCTGGTGGGTCAGACCATTCGCGAAGGCGGTTTTCGTGGTCGCTACCATGCCGTGGTTCTCGCCGTGGCACGCGACGGCGCCCGTATCCGGCGCAAGATCGGCGATATCACCCTTCGGCCCGGCGATACCCTGCTGCTGGAAACACGGCCCTCCTTCGCGACCCAGCAGCGTCATTCGCGTGACTTCTTTCTGGTGAGCGCGATCGAAGACTCGCAGCCGCCCCAGCACCAGCGCGCCTATGCCGCGATTGCCATCATCGCCCTGCTGGTGACCTCGGTGGCGATCGGCCTGCTCGACATCCTCGACGCCGCACTGGCCAGCGCCGCTCTGATGGTCTTGAGCGGCTGCTGTTCGCTGCCCTCGGTGCGCAAGACTCTCGACTGGTCGCTGCTGGTGGCCATCGGGGCCGCGATCGGCATCGGCTCCGCGGTCGAGCAGACCGGTCTGGCCGAGACAATCGCCGGCGCCTTCATTAGCCTTGCCGGCGACTCCAGCCACGCCGCACTCACCGGCCTGTTCGTGAGCACGGTGCTGATATCGTCAATCGTGACCAACAACGCCGCCGCTGTAATCATGTTCCCGATAGCGGTCACGCTGGCCCACGGGGCATCCCAATCGGCGATGCCCTATGCCGTGGTCGTAGCCATTGCAGCTTCAGCCAGCTTTCTGACCCCTATCGGCTACCAGACCAACCTCATGGTCTACGGTCCCGGCGGCTATCGGTTCACCGATTTCCTGCGCCTGGGCGCGCCGCTGACGCTACTCGTGGGTGCCGTCACCATCGCCCTGGTGCCCTGGATCTGGCCACTGGCCGGCTGAGCCTCGGCTGGCTGTAGCGCCGCGCGTGGCGTTTTGCACACCGGCTTTTGACAACACTGTGGATAATCCGTTGGTGCAGTCGCGAACGCCTTGCAGCACGGGCGTTAGAACCGTATTGCTCAATAATTGACCAGTCGACACCGATACAGTTGCGATTGCCTGGTAATGCGTCGATGGACCCAGCCAACACCTTCCGATCCACGGCGCAGCAAAGACCTCGTGGCCGGCCCATACTTTACCCACAAAAGCCCGGGACAACCCTGTGGAAAAGATGCGCGCAGAGCGCGCGATCGCCCGTGGCAGCTCGCTTCTGCGGCTTGCGATCAATTTTCGATCAGGCCCGTTCACGCGCCGTCATGCACACCGCGCATTGCACGCGCTAGCTTTGATATGCATTCATGGGCTTTCATCACACAAACGGAATCCGTTCATGCCCTATCTGCAACTCGATGTGCCTAGCGCCTATCCCCAGGAAACCAAGCGCACCCTGGCCCGGCGGCTCGGCGAAACCTATGCCGAGCGCATGCACACAACGCCACGGCGTGTGAGCGTGGGTTTTCGCGAGCTCACCGATGGCAGCCTCTGGCGATGCGGCGAGGGCGAGCCGGAGCCTGGCGTGGTAATGATGTGCGATATACGTCGCGGTCGTCCGACGGAATGGCGGGAGCAGCTGGCGGTCGCCCTGCTCGACCTGTGCGTGGAACACCTCGAGGTGCCGCGCGAGCGTATCGCTATCGAGTTCACCCAGCATGCCGGCGACGAAATGTTTCGTGACGACGAAGGCTGGGCACGCGACTGGAGCGAATCGGAAGCCGAATCGGACGCCTAGGCCCGTTCTATAGCCCCATCCTGCGACGATCACCGGTGTTCACAATCGGGCTGGACAAACCTGTGGACAACCCGTAGCCAGAACGCGAAAAGCCTTGTCGGGCAAGCATTAGCAGCCCTCTGCGCAATTATTGACCAACGGCGGCAGGCCTTGACGGGCATAGGTTTTGACGATCCACGCACTGCTTAATTATTGGCCAGGGTTTGTACACACAGCCTCTGGATAACACTGTGGACAAACCGCGCATAGTCGACGCAAACGCCGGTCGTCACAGTGCTGTCACACCGGCGGCTAATTTATGCGCAGAAACGAACCGCCCGCCCTCGATTCGCGCGACCGAGCGCAGCGGCTCTTGCTGTCGTGCACCCGCCCGAATACGGCAGCGGATATACGCCGCTCAGGCGACGAAGGGTTCATCGACCCGGCACGAACAAGCCTTCATGCCAAAAAAATAGCCCGTGGCTTATTCAGCCACGGGCTATTTGCTCTCCAAGCGCCTCGCTAGGTGTCCCCTGGCGCGTCGCCCGTTTCCTCGGGCGCGGCGTCATCGCCCTTGCGACGCTGTTTACGCTGCGAATCGTCGGGGTGATCTTCCACACCCGCATCGATAATGCGCAGATTGGCGGGCGGTGCCTTGCCGTCCCGATCCTCGCCAAAGTAAAGCGTCTGGTGCGGGAACGGAATCTCGATACCGGCACGGTCGAAGTGCATCTTGACCAGGCGATTGAAGGCACGCCCCACGCCCCACTGGGTGCCGGGCTTGGTCTTGATCATGATACGGATATTGACCGAGCTGTCGGCCAGCGCCGTGACCCCGGGGACGGTCATGTCCTCGAGGATATTGCCGCTGACGTTCTCGTCGGCCTTGAGTTCTTCGAACGCCTCGCGCAGGTGGTACACGGCGTTGTCGATATCCTCGCGATAGCCGATGCCGTACTCGGTACGGAAGT
>NZ_CAXGSH010000081.1:0-19271 GCF_964012375.1 uncultured Salinisphaera sp. | reverse complement strand
CGGGGATTATGTGGTGGGCTCGACGCTGGTGGTCGACGGCGGCGTGAATATCGCTCGCTAAAGTGAACGGCAGGTCGGGTTAGGAACACCGTGCAGCGACCGTAAGATCGTCCAGCGCGCCCTCAAATATAATTTTGCATTGAGTGTTACGTGAGGCCGGAGCCTTGATCGCCAACCATGACCGGGAATTCGCATTGGTAAAAAAAGACGCGATATATACCATCAGTCCAACCGGCGAACTCGAGCGTATCCCTTGCGAACCGTATTCCAATGAATTGTTGCTTCAACAATTGATCGCGGACTACCCGGAATTGCTTGCAGGTGATTTGATAGATCCGGACGCTCCACCGCGTTGGTTCCTTGTCAGTAGTGAGACGGGCATACCCGATAACAACGAAAGCCATGATCGTTGGGCGATGGATCATCTTTTGATCGATCAGTGGGGGCGCCCGACGTTCGTAGAGGTCAAACGAAGCACGGACACGCGTATTCGGCGTGAAGTGGTTGGCCAGATGCTGGATTACGCCGCCAATGCTTTAGCGTATTGGCCGTCCGATCGTATCCGCGGTCTCGCGGTTGAGACTGCTGGCAGTGCTGAAGGGCTTTCGCGGGCGTTGTTTGAATTTCTGGGAGGTGAAGTTGAGCAAGGCTCGTATAACGACGTTATCGAAGCGTTCTGGGCGTCGGTGCATCGTCATCTAGCAAACGGAGAAGTGCGGCTTCTGTTCGTAGCGGACCAGATCCCTACCGAACTGCGGCGGATTATCGAATTTTTGAACGAACATATGCCGGCGATCGAGGTCCTCGGGATCGAGATCAGGCAGTACCAAGGTGAGAGTATAAAGGCGCTTGTACCGCGCGTCGTTGGCCAAACCGAATATGCGCGACAGTCTAAGCCCGGTAATACGCCCCGCTCAAAGCTAACCCGAGAAGAGTTCTTGGCGCGATGCTCCAATGTATCGCGTCAGGTGTTTGAAATTATATTGGATGAGTCCGGATCCCACCGGATATTTCCATCTTGGGGGACGACCGGCTTTAGTTTGCGTGTACAAAGACCTTGCGGTACGTGGACATCTTTCGCTTATGCCGTCTTGCCGGATCAGTACAAGGATGATCACGCGCATCTTCAAGTCTATTTGGGTAACTTCACGCTAGCCGAGGATGCGTCATTGGTGCGTAGCCGTTTACTGAAGGCCGCCCCGTTCACGCAAAGTGGGCAATATACGCTGGATCTCCCCCTCGACTTTTTTAATAGCGACCATGCGGCGAAATTTCTTCCCATCCTCTGGGATATCGCCGCAACTTTGGAACGCAATCCCGCCCGCGAACCAGAGGCTTAGCACACGGCGGCGTTTATCGAGAGAAGGGGCGACGACCGATATGAAAAAGAAAGTACTCACAGAAGCGCTGCTGAAAGCAATTCAAAAAGCGAACGACGACTACGAAAACCTATCGGGCGGAAGCTGGTTATCGGATTACGGTGCCGAAAGTTTTCTCGTTGTAGAAGCGATGAAGCAATTGCTTGGAGCGGCGAGACGCTCGCGAAAGCGTGCTTGTGCGACCAGCGAAGAGAGCTTTTCGGAAATCATGGAATGCTCGGGCGCGAACAAGAAACCCGGCCCGTTACCGGCCGTACTAGCCGGCAATTACCGAGCAGACATCGTGCTATGGCGAAACGACTCGCAGCCTTTCGGCGTAATCGAAGTCAAACGGCGTTGGGATAACGGTCCATGCATGGCCGATGTGCATCGTCTGCAAGCGCTCATGGATCGTGGGGGTGCACATTTGGGTGGTTCGATCGAATACTGTGCGCTGGTCATCTTTATCCCGCAGGCGGGGGACCACGGTTGTGAAAAGATCAAACGCCAGTACGAGAATATCGCCAACTACTTGAACGCGCATGCCCAACGTCGGTTTCGCTTTCACACGCTCGAACCATGGCAATACACCTATCACCCGGACGGCACATACGGCGATTATTCAGGCGGCGGGATAGTCGTTGAGTTTTATTGACTTCGTCTTCGCCGGCCACACCCAATCCTTCGCTTAACGCGGGTAGCGCTAAATGCGAGTTGGGTGGGCGGACCGGATGCCGGCGCTTTAAAAGCATCTATCGGCATCCCAAACGATCAGCGATGCGTACTAGGCTTCGGATAAGCTCATGACGTTTATGTTATTGAGACACTACGCTTGGTCTCCCGTTATGTGCTATCAGATCGTTTCACGGCCCCGTTCGTGCGATTTTTGACCGGTCCTGACGGCGTGCGGCTACGCTAGCGTTTACCGCAGTTTATGCCGTGCACCACGCCACGATCGAACGCCGTGTCACTCGGCTCCTGCGGGAGCCGAAAGCACTTCACTAGCACTCGTAAGGATTGCAAGATTATGTCTAGCCCTGAACACAAGCAGAAAATCTGGAACCTGATCAAAGACATTCAGGTCGGGATGCTGGTCACACTGGATGAAGACGTGCCGCGTGCCCGCCCCATGCACCTGGTGCAGGACGACTACGACGGCACCATCTGGTTCTATACCCGCCGCAGTGCGGAAAAGGTGCTCGAAGCCAAGGGTGATAGCGAAGTCTGCCTGACGTTCTCCGATCAGGAAGCCGGCGTGTACGTATCGATGTCCGGCACCGCCCGGGTCACCGATGACCAGGACAAGATCGACCGCTACTGGAACCCGGGCGTCGCAGCCTGGCTGCCGGAGAAGGAAGATCCGGACGTCGTGATGCTCGAAATCGATATCAAGATGGGCGAGCACTGGGCGGCCAAGGAAAGCAAGGTCTTCCAGCTTTATGAAATGGCCAAGGCCAATCTCAAGAGCGACAAGACGCCGAATATCGGCGAGAACGAAAAGTTCGGCGGCTGATCAGCCTGACCGATGAAGTAAAAAACGCCCGGTTCGCCGGGCGTTTTTTTGAGACGCCCGCTGAGCCTGATGCCGGCAAACCAAAGACCCTCCATGGGCTTCGAAACTCCGAAATGCGACATGCGACATGCGACATGCAACGTGTTAGGCATAGCTGTGGAGACGGAGCAGAATTGGCGTTGAAGGGTTCCACTTCATAAAACTCCCACTCTCGCGATCCCGCCTTGAGCAAGGCGCCGGAACTGTGGATCCCCGCTTGCAGCCATAGCGGTCGGCGCTAGTCGCCCGGCACGGCGCGCGACTTGGTACCCCACGGCGCCGGTGACGCACAGCTAAAACGTACACCTGCGGCAACCTGGCGCAGCGTGCCCGCTGTTGGTGTATCGCGAATCTACCCACCGGTATCAAGCGTTACCGCATGCCGGTCCGGCGTGCACATCGATGATGGCGAATCCGTAATTCCTGTGCGCGGCGCATACGCACGAAAACAATGCGTCGGCATGGAGCAAACGTATCGCACGGATTCTTCAGCGCGCGTAAAGAACGTGGAACGCGGCCGGGCGAAGTAGGGGCGTCTGTCGCAGGCGTACTGCCGGCCCGACAGTCGTGTGATCGCGTCCGCGCTGTATGCGACTACATCGATCGCGCTGGCAACGAATCGCTACGTCGGCTCTTGATCCGGGGGGGGGGGTCGTCGCGGCCACGGGTTCTGGTGACGAACAGGCGCAGGCGGGGTAACCGGCATTTCTATTGCTCGTGCGTGGCTGAGTCGCGGCACGGCGACTTCGCTTCAAAAACGCGGCGTAACGGCCGATATACGCCACACAAGCAGGCCCTGTTGAAAACCGGGTCGGTCAGGAATTGCGAACAGGGGGCTTCGCTTTCGTGATAAGAGAACTCGAAGAAAACCGCCGGGTGGCGAATAGCGCGCTGGATTCCACGCACCGCGCCGCGCGCTCGTTCTGGCGGTTGATGCTCGGCACATCGCTTGTCGGCCTCGTGTGCCATTTCTCGTTCGTCGTTCTGTTCTACATCAACGGCGTCACCGCACTGGCACTGGTGAACGTCGGCAGCGTGACGCTTTACGCAACGGCCGCGTTTCTTCTTAGTCGCGGCCTCGCCTCGTGGATCGCATTCTTCTTCGTGATATTCGAAGTGCTCGCCCACGCAGTGCTGGCGTCTTACTGGGTCGGCTGGGAAACCGGTTTCTATTTCTACGCGATCCTCGCGATTCCGGTACTGATCGTTGCCGATTTTCAACGTCTTCCGAGCAAGATTCTGTCCGTGATCGGTGCCACCGTTCTGGTCATCGGTCTGGATATTCTGGTTCGTAGCCGGGCGCCCGTTCACGCACTGCCCAATGACGTCGTGGACGGCCTGCACTATTTCAATCTATCTGCTGCGTTGTCGATCCTCATTTTTATGGTTTCCAACTATTTCTGGTTGGTCAAACGAGCGGAAAGCGAACTGCACCTGCTTGCGACTACCGATTCGCTGACGCACCTGCTCAACCGCCGCAGCATGGTCGACGCCTGGCGATTCGAAAAATATCGCCAGGAGAGTACCGGCGCATCCCTGTCGCTGATTCTTTGCGATATCGATCATTTCAAGCAGATCAATGATACACACGGGCACGACGTGGGCGACCGCGTGCTGCAAGCCGTGAGTGAAACCCTGGCATCCAATCTGCGCGAAACGGATCATCTCGCCCGCTGGGGCGGGGAAGAGTTCATCATCATGCTCGTCGGTGCGCCGCTCGATACCGCGGTCGGCGTCGCTGAGGAGCTCCGGGCAGCGGTCGCGGCCCGGGTCATCGAAACAGACACGGCCCGGGGCGAAATCAGGTTGTCCGTTACGATGACCTTGGGCGTCAGCGGGATGCCGGCCGACCTGTCCGAGCCGCTTGAAGCGGTCGTGGCGCGTGCCGATGCTGCCCTGTACGAGGGCAAACGCGCGGGGCGCAATTGCGTATGTCGCAACGACACACGCGAGCCCAAACCGATGCCCCGGCGCGCGTTCGCCTAGATACGGCGCAGTCCGGCCAGCCAAACGCACGCGCAAAGCTTTGCTCCGGGCGTGCCTGTGACCGGTTGGCCGGTCGGCCCGGCCGCTGGGCATGGCGACACCCCGCGCTACGGTCGCAGTCGGCGCATCAGCGCGCAAGGCCGCGCGGGGTCTGCGCGTGGCGGCGAAAACGGGCGGGCGTTTGCCCTGTCCACCGTCTGAACGCATGCACGAAATTGGACACCTCGGAAAAGCCGAGCCGGTCGCTGATGTCTTCCTGCGTCAGCGCGCCCATCAATAGCCATTGTTCGGCAAGCATACGTCTTACTTCGTCCAGCAACTCGCGGTAGCCCGTGCCTTCTGCGGCCAGCCGTCGGCGCAGGGTGCGCGTGGTCGCCCCGAGTTCGGTAGCCAACGCGTCCATGCTCGGGAAATGCCCCGGCCTGGCCAGCAGGCGCTCGCGCACGCGGGCTGCCATGCCGGCCCGATGGCCTGTTCGGGCCACCAATTGTTCGCACTGTTGTTCGCATAGACGCGCCGCGGCCGGGTTGGCATGGGGCAGGGGGCGGTCCAGGTAGCTTGTCGGAAACCGTGCCCGGTTGTGTGCTTGTTCGAAGGTCGGGGTGACGCCGAATTGCGCCTCGAACGGGCCGGGCGGACGGGCCGGCAGGGTCAGCTCGATGCTCGACCAGGGCAGCGTGGCATCGAAAAGCTCGTGCTGGATCGTCGCGATGGCGCTCAGATCCCGGGCCAGGAGATAGGCCCCGACGCCGGCCGGCAGATCGCCGTTGTCGATGACCAGCGCGGCCTCGGTTTCATGCTCTTCGAGGGTGATGCGGTTGAAGGCATAGGTCAGATCGAGATAGCGCAAGCCAACAATAACCGCGTCCCGAAAGGTTCCGCTGCTGAGCAGGGCAAAACCCCAGACGCCATAGCTGCTCAGGTGATAACGCCGGCCCATGGCCAGGCCCAGTTCGGCGCGGTCGCCCAGCTCGCCGCAGAGATTGGCGACGACCGTGAGCTCCTGTTCACGCGTTACGAAGACGTCCGGTTGGCTTAACGAAGCGTCGCTGAGCCCGCTACCGGCAAGCAGCCGCGTCGTGGACACCCCGTGTTCAACGCCGAAGTCCACCTGCATGCGCACGCTGACAATGGCCCGATCCGACATCGATCATCTGTCCGATTTCCACAATTATTCGTCCGATGGTGCCATAAAAAGCGGCTCGCGAGTCGGCTAGAGTCGTCGAACAATAATGAACAATGAGGAGATGCGCATGGCTGAAAGCCACGACGTTGCCATTATCGGCGCGGGTTTTGGCGGCATAGGCATGGCCATTGCCTTGAAACAGCGCGGCAAGCATTCGCTGGTGATCCTGGAAAAGGAAGGCGAGGTGGGTGGCGCCTGGCGGGACAATACCTACCCGGGCGCGGCCTGCGATGTGCCCTCGCGGCTGTATTCGTTCTCCTTCGCCAAAAAATTCGACTGGTCGCGCCGCTTTGCGCCGCAGGCAGAGATCTTCTCCTATCTGCGTCAATGCGCCGACGACTACGGTCTGCATCCGCATCTGCGTTTTAATACCGAGGTAGAACAGGCGCGCTTCGACGAAGCGGCCGGGCTTTGGCATATCCGCACCCCCCATGGCGACATCCACGCCCGCGTGCTCATCACCGCCACCGGCCAGCTCAACCGGCCCGCCTGGCCGTCCATACCGGGGCGCGAGTGCTTTCAGGGGCCGGCGTTCCATAGCGCACGCTGGGATCACGACGTGGATCTCGTGGGCAAAACGGTGGCGGTGGTGGGCACGGGTGCCAGCGCCATTCAGTTCGTGCCCGAAGTCGCCAAACAGGCAAAAAAGGTGCGGCTGTTCCAGCGCTCCGCGGCCTATGTGATTCCCAAGCCGGACCGTGTCTATTCCAGCGCCGAACAGAAATTGATGGAACGGATGCCCCTGCTTCAGAAACTGGATCGGGGCCGGATCTATGCCCAGAACGAGGCTCGTGTGCTGGGCTTCACCGCCGTTCAGGCGGCGATGGGCTTCTACCAGCTCCTGTTCAAACGCTATCTCAAACGCTGTATCTCCGATCCGCAGCTGCGCGAGAAGCTCACCCCGGATTACCCGCTGGGCTGCAAGCGCATCCTCATTTCCAATGACTATTTCCAGGCCATCGAACGCTATGGCATCGAGGTGCATACCGGCGGCGTGGGCGCGATCACCGAAACCGGCGTCGTGGACGCCCAGGGTCGGCATCACGAAGCGGACGTACTGATCTACGGCACGGGTTTCCAGGCCACTGATTTTCTCGCGCCGATGACCATCCTCGGGCGTGCGGGCCGCGATCTCAACGATGCCTGGCGCGACGGCGCTGAAGCCTATCTGGGCATCAACGTCCACGGTTTCCCCAATATGTTCATGCTTTACGGGCCCAACACCAATCTGGGGCACAACTCCATCGTCTATATGCTCGAATCGCAGATTGCCTATGTGATGAGCGCGCTGGAGGTGCTGGAGCAGGGCGAGCATCGCTTCATGGACGTCGACGCCGACGTGCAGGATCGCTTTAACAGCGATCTGCAAGAGCAGATCCGCCATACCGTCTGGGACAAGGGCTGCCACAGCTGGTACAAGACCGAAAGCGGCAAGAACACCAACAACTGGCCGGGGTTCACCTTCACCTACCGGCGCCGTACCCAGACGCTGGATACCCGCGATTATGAGCTGTCCTCATGAAATCGGCGGGGCGCCGCCAAGTGCAATCCAGCGTCTGATCGCCGCCACGCTGCGCGCCCTGCTGAAACCCTTGCTGATGCCGGCGTTCACGGTGCGCGCGCCGCTGAGCCTGCAGCGACGCTGGCTGAAAGCGGTATCCAGTATCACGCTGCCAGCACGAGGCGTGGTGCGCTTCAACGCCCAAATCGAGTCGGTGCCGGTTGAGTGGGTCGGCAATGGCCAGGCGCTGACGCTGCTGTATCTGCATGGCGGCGGCTATGTCAGTGGCTCGCCCGGTACCCACCGGGCGCTCACCACCCATCTGGCCAAACGCCTCAACGCCACCGTGGCAGTGCCGGACTATCGACTCGCGCCGGAATATCCCTTTCCCGCCGCGTTGAACGACGCGGTCGCGGTGTATCGCGGCTTGGTGGCGCAGGGCCACGATCTGCGCCGGCTCGCCATCGCGGGCGATTCTGCCGGCGCGGGCCTGGCGCTGGCGCTGCTGCAACATCTGGGCGATGACGCCACGCTGCCGGCCCCGTTGGCCGGGGTGCTGCTCTCGCCCTGGCTCGACCTGAGCCTCGAACACACGCCGCAGCAGGTAAAGGGCGAGTTGATGCTCAACACGGCATGGTTGCATACGGCCGCACAAGCCTATGCCGGCGATCATCGGGCTCGACCCGAGGTTTCGCCTCTGGCCGGCAATCTAAACGGCCTGCCGCCGCTGCTGATCCAGTGCGGTAGCGACGAAATCCTGCGCGGCGACAGCGAACGCCTGGCCGCTGCCCTGGCCGACAGCGACACCCGTGCCCGCTACCAGCTGTATCCGCAGCGCTGGCACGTCTTTCAGTTGCACGCCGGCGTACTCAAGGACGCCGATTGGGCCATCGACGCCATCGCCGATTTCCTGACCCGCAAACAAAACTAAACGACACCCGGGAGAAACCATGAAACGTATCCTGATCACCGGTGCCGCCAGCGGTATCGGGCTGGCCACCGCGCACCGCTTCCATGCCCGCGGCTGGTACGTCGGGTTGCTGGACATCGACGTCGAAGGCCTGAAGGCGGTGGCCGCAGCGCTTGGCGAACGGACATGGTGCCAGGCCCTGGACGTACGCGACGCACACGCCTGCCAGGCCGCCGCCGACGATTTCGCTGCCCTGCAGGGCGGTATCGACGTGCTGTTCAACAGCGCCGGCGTGCTGCGCATGGGCCCGGTAGAAGAAATCGCCGAGGCCGACCACGCCCTGATGCTCGACATCAACGTACGCGGCCTGTTGAACATGTGCCGGGCCGCGCTGGCACATCTGAAACAAGCGCCGGACGGACGCGTGCTCAACATGAGCTCGGCCTCCGCGCTCTACGGCGTGCCGGATATGGCGGTCTACTCGGCCTCCAAATTCGCAGTGCGCGGCCTTACCGAAGCGCTCAACCTGGAATGGCAGCGCCACGGCGTCACCGTGCAGGATCTGATGCCGCCCTTCGTGGACACCCGCATGGTGCGCGGCCAGCAATGGCAGGCGCCCGTGGTCAAACGCATGGGTGTGAAACTCAGCGCCGACGACATCGCCGAGGCGGCCGAGAAAGCCATGCTCGGGCACCGCGTCCACACGCCGGTCGGGCTGTCGTTTCGGCTTACCGTGCTGATGGAAAAACTCACGCCGCGCAGCTTCACGCGGGAAGTGATGCGGCTATTGAGCCGCTAAGGCGCGGGCGATGCGGGGCGCACGGCCACGGGCGCGGCTGTTTAAACGCCGAACTTTTCACCCAACGCGCTACTGAATCCGAACGAGCATCGATCGGATCGGGCGAACTGGAGTGGCGGCGGGGTGGGCTTCTTATACTTTCTCCCCGAGCCACTACTCGCGATTCATATGCCACATGCTGCATACGCGCTTCTGGCGGCGATGACACTGGCCTACCTTTACCTGCAAATCGCGACTACGTTTCTTGTTCTGATCGACACTGAGCCCACGGGACGACGCGTGGCCCAGGTCGCCGTGGTGTGGCTTGTACCCGTTCTAGGCGCTTTGTTTGTCGGTTACTTCAAGGCCAACGAGTACGATGTCCGCAATCGGCGACCGTCGATTCTGCTAGTGCCGATGCTGTGGCTCGCGGGCGGGCCAAAACCGCCTACGGGTTCCAACGATCCGCTTGCCTGTACGAGCGCGGACCCGACTAGCGACGATATCTGGGACGCGCAATAGACGCGGGGTATCTGATCGATCGAGGTTAGGATGTAGTCGGCCCGAGATCGCTACGCGAGCGCCAGAACGCAACAAGGCGATAGCCGCCCCATGGCGTAGCGTCGGCTGATGTCTACCGAGGAATGGAGCTGTTCCGTGCAAAGGCTATGAATCGGCGATTTCTTCTCGAGCGGGCAGCCTGGTTGTTCGGCTTTGCGGCCATTCTCATAGGCTCGCCGGGTTGCGTATTCCATCCCGGCAACGAACCTGTAGCGCCCGCAGTCGCCGATCTGCCGCTCGTGGTTCACCCGCGACAACCGCATGCTGGCCCGAACACCGTGGCAACCGACACCCTGGTCGTCATGCTTTCCGGCGATGGCGGTTGGGCAGGGCTCGATAAAGCCGTGGGCCAATCGCTGGTCCAGGCGGGGTATGGGGTGGTCGGTTGGGATTCGCTGCGTTATTACTGGCGGGCCCGCACGCCCGACGAAGCCGCCGCCGATCTCGATCGCGTCATCGAGACGTATCGCAAACGCTGGCGGCTGCGGCATGTCGCCCTCATTGGCTACTCCCGCGGTGCCGATGTGATGCCATTTCTCTATAACCGGCTGCCGGCAGATACTCAAAAACAGGTCAGCGCTATCGTATTGCTGGGCCTGGCCAGCCACATCACGTTCGAGTATCACCCGCTCTCGTGGTTCGGCCTGGGCCCGCAAGGCCAAGCGGTATTACCCGAGGCCCGACGTCTGCCGGCCGATCGCACCACATGCATCTACGGTATCGACGACCCGGAGGCGATATGCCAAGAACTTCAAGCCGCAGGTCTGAACGTCATCGCATTGCCGGGCGGACATCACTTCAATCATGAATACGAGCGACTTGCGGACCGCTTGGAGCAGCGCATCGCTGCGAACCAACAGACTAACGGTGGTTAAGGATTTGCTGTAGTCGTGCGGTGGGGCGGGCGGCGCTCGCTGTGATTCTTTTACCTTAGCGTGGCGCGATATTGGATCGTGGCTGCAAGGCTACAATAAGAAGGTACGCCAAGCAGAAAAGTCAAGATACGTATACTGTCCCCGGATTTTCTGGATTTACATGAGCAGGGCGGTGGGTATAGTTAGTTCACTATCCTGTCGCCGGATCCGCGCTATCCGCTCCCGTTCGGTGGGCAACGTTTAGCACAGTGCTATCTTCAAAAAATCTACACGCCGGGCTCGGTGTCGCGATGAATAATAAGTTAGACCTCGACAATCACGCTAACCAGCTAAACCCAAACAACGATGCTTACTGGCAATCACGTATCGGAGATGATGATCCGGATGACGAGGCTGGCTGCGGTTCAGGACCGAGTAACTGGCCTCCTAGATACCTCACCGAAAGTGAGATCGAGGTACACCGTCTCGAACAGTTGCAACGCGAGCGAGACCGCTTGGCTAAGGCTGAGGAAAAAGCCCATACCGAGCGATTACACCTCGAAGAGCAACTGAGGAGTTATCTGCGCGAGTGGCGATACATTCGTTCAACAATGGCTAGTTATGTGATACGCCATCGCAAGAGATTGGCCGGGAGCGAACTACGCAGAACCTACTTTCCAAGCATCGTTGCATTTGACGACGAAGTGGACCAAATGCTCGGGGCGGCGCGCTGTGTAGAAGCGCGCATTTCCTCCTTATTGCATAAGCTACGCCCGCATTCGCCCGAAACTGCGCATATCCAAACAGCTTATGATCACGCGACGCCAACGCGTCGGGTCTACGAGCAGGCACTTGAGGAAGGCGAAACCGACAACGAGACGTAATCAAGAACCGACTCCGCAAGCTGCGGGCATTACGCACAATGCAAGACCTCGTATCTTGAAGATGCCGAAAGAAATCGAGACGCTAGTCTCGACCAAAAGGCCGGGGTCGGTCGAGGCTGGCAGAGTTTAGGCGATTGAGCCTGTTGGTCAGATAAGTCCGCTGAGGCGTCCCGGCTGTAACGGACACCCAGATCAGAAGACGATCCTGACGGGGTGCTCACTGACCGAACGACAAGTGTTTTCAGCCGAATTCAAACGCGAAGCCGTCCGCTTGCTCGAAAGCGGAGACCGGAAAGCCGCTGCTTTAGCTGGCGATCTGGGCGTGCGACGCAATTTGCTCTACAAATGGCGAGACGACATACGCAGCTAGGGCGATGACGCCTTTTCTCGCAAACCGAGCCCGAAGCCGGCCGCCGAAGCTAGCGAGGTCGAACGACTTCGCAAAGAGCTCGAAGCCGTTAAAGCTGAGCGCGACATCTTAAAAAAAGCGGCGGCGTACTTCGCCAGAGAGCTGCCATGAAGTACGCCTGGATCGCGCAGCATCGACAGGCCCATTCAATCGCGACGTGCTGCCGTGTACTGGGCGTGAGTCGTTCGCGCTTCTACGCCTGGCGTCGGCGCGGCCCAAGCGCTCGGGCTCAGGCGGACGCCGCGCTGACGACACGAATTCGCACACTGCATCATCAAACACGCGAAGCTTACGGTAGCCGCAAGATCCAAGCGGCGCTCAAGCAAGACGGCGTGTCTGTCGGCAAGCAGCGTATTGCGCGGCTGCGCCGCGAAGCCGGCATCGTTACGCGCCGTCGGCGGCGGTTTCTGACCCTAGGCCGGGCGAAACGCCAACAATGGATGGCACCGAACCGGCTCAATCGGGATTTTTCTGCCGCAGCGCCGGATCGTATCTGGGTGGGCGATATCACCTTCATCGGCTTGCCCAACCGCTGGCTCTATCTCGCCGTACTCGTCGATCTCTATGCGCGACGGGTCGTTGGCTGGTCGATGTCGAAGCGCATCAATCAGCCCTTGATCATGAATGCGCTCGATATGGCGATACAACGCAGACAACCGGAGCTTGGACTGATCCATCACTCGGATCAGGCCGCGTTGTATAGCGGCCACGCGTACCGTGATTATTTGGCCCGACGAGAGATCACGCCGAGCATGAGCCGCAAGGGTAACCGCTGGGATAATGCGGTCGCCGAAAGCTTCTTCAGTACGCTGAAGAATGAACTGATCTGGGGCCGGCGGTTTGAGTCGCCATCAGGGGCCAAATCTGCGATTTTCGACTACATCGAGGTCTTTTATAACCGACAGCGACTGCATCAATCGCTGGGCTATCAAACACCGGAGAGCTACGAACGTAAGCTAGCCAGTAATCCCTGATCTTGCTGTCCGAAAAAGTCGGGACACCTCACTGTGACCCCAAGCTGGACCCAAGCTGTCGTTGACAACGGCGACTGATCACGCTCTACTTAGGGCGCGAGCGATGCCCAATGAGCCTCCTTTGTATGCTAGTGCGTACGATGCGCTCGGCGGGCATCCTTTTTTGAAGATGTGTACCGATTGATAGCGCCCGTTCCTTTGAGATACGTCTTGAATACAAGATGATCGACCTTTCGCTTTGAATCCCGAGACAATTTGTTAGGGCGCGGTGAGCGGGTATGCGTCGATGTGTGATTTTGATCGAGGGTGTCGATCATCGCGTGTAAAATCACTCCATATACAAGCATGCGTTGGCGCGTCTTTTTAATATGGATGTTGCCCAACTGTGATTTTAGCGGCTCGAGCCATACACTGTAGTAATCACTTTCAGCAATTCTGCGAGTGAAATTTACGATGGTGGTGGTTCTATAAGGCGAGCTATCCATCTCGGTAGCAATTTCACCGATAGCTATTTGATGTGTCTTGTCGACGAGCCTGATTCGTTGCGATTCTAAACATGCTCGAAACGCCACTAGCTTCCGGCCGCGCTTATCCTGATTCAGTGATACTCCGAGGCTTTCGCGATCAAGAATGACTAGTCGGCTCCAAAACGCCGAATATAAATATGTCAGGGCGACAAGTTCTTGTTTTAAAGTACCGTGTGGTGTTGAGAAGTCGCGATCTGCTAACGAAAGGGTTTTACCACAGATCGCATCGGCGGTCTTTAGAAGTGGATCAAGATGTTCATCTACTAGTCTTTTCGCATTTTTCTTCTTCTTAACGGAGTGTGTAAGAAAGGAAATCACGTAGTCTATAAGTTTTACTACTAGTCCGCCTGATACGGCGGCGGAAAGCAGAGACCACCAAGTTGACGTCATTTGCACCGTTCGCGTGAGGGTTTAAGAGTCCGATTCAGCATGTTCCGCGGGAGAAGCCTAAGGGCGATTCTCGTTTGATTATCGCACGCTGCTAAACCAGCTAGCCAACAGAGTCCGCCTTGTGTCTTCGGACCGGGCCAGGAAGACCCCTATCGAGCTTTAGCTCGATCTACTCATCCGTAGGAGCGGGGATCAATCGATCCGGACAGGGCTTTCCGAGTTCAAATGATGTTTACTGGTCAGTTGTAAACTCCCATCGGCTTTTCTCGATGAGCTCGTTACCTTCTTTCCAATTCTCCACCAAAGCCTTCAACTCATTATAACTGGAGTAACTTCCGGGATGAGTTCCATCCAATGCCGCATCTGCAAATTGCATCAGCACATCGTATTTCTTATTAGACTGAAACTCCGTTGAGCTCAATTTCTCTATCGCATGATAGGGCTTATCCTTCCCGCCTAGTTCACCAAAATAAAATCCTTCGAAGTCGGAGACCTGCGCAATTAATCCGCATCCAGGGAAGCATTTGGGACGATCAGATACAACTTCAATTATTTTGGTGTTTTATGCCCACATACGGTTCTTTATCCAATCGTCCTTCCTTCTGGTCTTCGGTGAGTCGGAGTCGTGGACAATCGTATACATAGTGCCAAAATGGTTGAGAATTTTCGCAAAAAGGACTAAATTTGCCTTGCCCATGCAATTTACGACTTTACACTAGGGACTAGTTGGGGTCAGGTCTTGCATCGTGCGCCGCCGCAATAACATTGGATTCCGTAAGCGCGGCAAGTACGGCATCGGGCCGACGATCGAGCACGTTAAGCAAAACCCGAGCGGGGCCGTGCGGCTGTCTATCGCCGCGCTCCCAATGCCGCAATGTCCCGAGACTGATACCGAACGAAGCAGCGAACTCGCGCTGGGTCATGCCAACCTTATCGCGTACGGCCTTAACGTCTGTAGCCGACATTTCATGAACGACGACCTCGTTCGGCTTATTCGCTTGATGCGCGATCGCCTGTTCGAGACCGGCCTTGATACTTTCAAACGCGTCACTCATGTCTAGACTCCTGCTGCCTTGGTGAGCAGTGCGACAAGCTGAGCAAGTGCGTTGCGTTCAGCTTGAGAGATATTGGTCTTTTCGTTCTTGCCGAAAATCGTGAGCAGATAAAGGGGTATGTGTTCGTCGTGAAAGTAGTAGACGACACGAACGCCACCGCTTTTGCCGGATCCGTCGCGAGCCCATCGAAGCTTCCGCATACCGCCGGTGCCTCGCATGAGGTCGCCGGCTTTTGGATGTTCTGCCAGATACGAGATCAGCGCTTGGTAGTCAGCATCGCCGATCAACTTGCGAATCTTGCGCGAGAACTCCGGCGTCTCGGCTACGGTCTGCATACGAGGATGGTACGCCAATGGATTGCTTTTCGCCAGGTTGAGCGATGCGCTCTGCTAACCCAGATACTCTCAAGACGCCACGAGTAACGGTTTGCTCAAGCGCGTTTCGCTGCGAGTAAATCGACAACTGCTCCCGCCCCCTCGTCAACCCCGTATAAAACAACTCCCGAGTCAAAACCGGCACGTCATAATCTGGCAGCACCAGCGTCACGGCGTCGAACTCCGAGCCCTGGCTTTTACGAATCGCCATCGCGTACACGGTGTGGTGTGCGGGTAGTGCGCTCGGCAGGAATGCCCGTACTCCGTTATCCCCTTCGAACCAGACTCTAACTCTAAGTTGCCCATCGTGGTTTTTAAGCGCAATACCCACGTCGCCGCTATAAAGCCGGGTTTTGTAGCCATTTGGTCTAATCGCAACGCACCGGCTGTGCTTATACGCCGTATTCCGATGGATGTGAAAACGCCCGGCCTGACACAAGATTTGCTCGTTCGCGCCTTGATGATTGGGTGCGTATGGCGGGCTCGATCAAGCCAGTGGACTTGCTGTTACGCGTGCGATGTTCTGCGAAAGTGGGCGGGTCAGGTGGACCGGGCTTATTGCTGCGGGCGGGAGTGTGGATACCCCGCAACGGTTGGGTTTCGTCCGCTGCGGCTGCGGATTCGATGGGCGCGCTGCAGCAGGGCGTCAAGCAACATATGCGGGACGGTGAGCGCGGCCAGGCCGATGAACACGGCGCGTAGCAGGGCGTCATCTGGCGAAATGCCGAGGCAGACGGTCAGCAATATGGCCGCGAGTGCGCCGACGACGATTACCGCTAGCGACGACAGCAGTGCTTCGCCGAGAGCCCGTGTTCGTGCATGGCCTAGGCTGGCGAGCACGCAATGGGTCTGGCGCAGGGCATGCAGTGCGCCGTAGTACACCGCGAAGAACGCGAGCGGCGGTAGCGTGACGGCGAGCAGCCAGAGCAACCCGATTTCGAGGCTGGCACGATCGCGACAGCGCACACAGCGCGTGGCGAACAGGGCCAGTCCGGCCACGCCGGCGAGCGCAGCGGCGGCGACGATCATGCTGACGTCGGCCCCGCCCGTAATCTGACCCAGTATTTCGCCGACGCGGTGGCTGTGGCAGAGGGCGGGCGCGCCGATGGTGGTCAGGCCGCCGGCCCAGGCGGCCAGCCGGTCGTCGAAGCGCCAGTCGCCGGCGAAGTGCCAGGCCGAATAAACCAGAAAGCCGGCCAAGGCCAGGCGCGGTTGCCACCACCACAGCATGATGCAGGCGGCGACCAGGCCGAGATAGACGCCGAAGAAGACGGTAAGCGGACCGCGCCGGGTTAAACCGAGTTCGATGCGTGCGCGGGGCAGGTCCAGGGCGCCGTGGGGCATGCCGAACAATACGGCGATCGCGAATGCGGTCAGCGTTAGCACTGAGCCGTTGTCGCGCGCGCCCGTAAGCCAGAGCGCGAGGCCCAGCACCGCGGCGGTCGCGATCACGAACACCGCGGTATGGCGTGCGAGTACAACCGGCGGCTTCATTTCGGCCCCAGCAGGCCGGCGGCGAACGCCGGGCGGGCGCAGGCCGTGATAACCGCGATTCGGTCGACCAGGCTGGGGCTGTCGTCCAGAAACCGTACCAGCCGGGCCGGTGGGCAGCCTGCGAACAGGTCGGCGAACAGGCGCGGCGCGAGGTCGGGCCGGCGGCGGATCACCCGCAGGAACAGCCGATCCATGCCGCGTTCGATGGGCCCGCCGGGGTCGGGCGCGATGTCGGGTAGGCGGCCTTGGCGACACAAGTCATCGACAAGCTGCTGACACTGGCGTCGAATACGGCGAAAGGCGTAGCCGGTGGCGCCGCGGTTGACCCCTGCGCCCTGACCGATTGCGAGATAACGCCCGGGGTGTGGGGAGCGCTTTGGCGCGGTGACCGTCATGGGCAGGCTGGCGGTTTCGCTGCGAAACACGCGTACCGGGCGAGCGCCGCAGCGCTGGCGCAGCTCGGCGCCCAGCCACGCCTTCAGCGATGCCTGTGGTGGAGCCACCGCAGAAAAGCGGGTGACTTCGATCAGGGCACGCCGGTCGGTGAAGGGCAGCAGGTAGACGAAATCGACGCCTTCGCCCGCCATCGCGCCGGGGCGAAATTCCATCAGGCCGGCGACGCCGCCATCGAAAGCCGGGCGGTTGGTTTCCACCTCGTAGCCGAGAAAATGCTGGGCATAGGACGGGGCCGGCGCGCGCCGCCAATTCAGACGGGCATCGACCACCTGGCGCGCTTCGATGGTTTCGATCGCGTCTGAGTGGCGGGCGCTACGCAGGCGAACGCGTACTCCGGCATCGGTGACATCCATATCGATCACCTCGCGCCCCATGGCGAGCCGCTGGTCGGGGTCGGCGGCGATGCGTTGGGCCTGGGCGTTGAGCCAGGCACCCGCGTCGAGGCTGACGTATTGCCAGCCCGGGGCACCACACGCGACCGGCGCACGTTCGCCATGGCGGACCTGCCAGCGATTCCAGCGGCCCTGTTCGCCCGGCCAGGGGGCCGGCTCGCCGTCCGCGCTCCAGAAACTCCAGGTGCGGTCGGTGATGTATTCCGGACGAGCTTCGAGCACGAGCACGCTCAGTCCGCGCCCGGCCAGCGCCTCGCACAGGGTCAGCCCGGCGAGGCCGCCGCCGAGGATGACCAGATCCAGGGGCTGGGTATGCGCCGTCATCGCGCGCGGCTGTGCCAACGGGCGAACAGGGCGTCGGCGATACCCGTCAGCGCGAGACGAATCTTCTGCCCCAACGGCACCACGGCCCGCGGGGCATGGGGGTTGGCGTGTTGGCGGCGAATGACGCTGCCGATGCCCTGGTAGAGTCGCGCCGCGACGGCGACGGCCAGGCGCAGCCGCAGCGGCAGGGCGATCAGCCCGGCGCGCCCGTCGCGATAGAAGCCGTCGGCGCGATCCAGCAGGGCGCGTGTGGCCACCGCTGCCGCTTCGACGGCGGCCGGTTCCCGGCCCGCGATCGCGTCCGGCGTGGCCGGGCAGCGGGTGGCGGGCAGATAACGACGTCCGCGCACGGCGTCCTCGCGAACGTCGCGGGCGATATTGGTGAACTGCATCGCGCGGCCGAGGGCGATCGCCTCGGGTCGATGCGCCGTGGGGATGTCGAACAGGGCACAGATCATCTCGCCGACGGTACCGGCGACGGCGTCGGCATAGCCATCAAGCTCGGCATCGTCTTTCAGGCACAGCGGGTCGAGATCGCGGCGCAGGCCATCGAGCAGCCGGCCAAAGGCATCGAGACCGTGCGGCGCATCGCTGAACAGGGACTGCGCTTCAAACGCGATCCGATCGCGGGTCGAATCGTTGTACAGGTCGGCCCGGATCGCATCCAGACGGCGACGCCCGATCTCGGGCGGGGCTTCGTCGGCCAGGTCGTCGGCGGTACGACAGATGGCATAGAGCCGGGCGATATCATCGCGCTCGTGACGCGGCATGAAGCGGGCCGCCGGTGCGAAGCTGCGCGCATGACGATCCATCAGCCGCTGGGCGGCCTCGGCGTTCGGCCCGCGCACCACGAGCATGGCGGGCGACGGGCGCTGCTCTTGCCTGAGTTCGCTCACGGCCGGGCCGGCAGCAGCCGCTCCAGGGTGCGGGCCGAGTTGAGCACGCCGGGTACGCCGGCACCGGGGTGGGCGCCGGCGCCCACCACGTACAGATCCGCCAGGCCCTCGCCACGGTTGTGGTAGCGAAACCAGGCGCTCTGGGTAAAGCGCGGGGAGAGCGAAAAGCCGGCGCCGGCTTCGGCGTCGTAGTCTTTGTAAAAATCTTCCGGCGTCATGGCGAACTCGGCGGTAATGGTGTCGGCGAGACCGGGCAGCAGGGTGGCGTGAAGCGCCGCGACGATGCGATCGCGCAGTCTCGGGCCTTCCACCGCCCAATCCTGACCGCCGCGCAGGTTGGGCACCGGGCAGAGTACATAGAAGCTGTCGCAGCCGGCCGGCGCAAAGCTCGGGTCGGTGGCGGTCGGCCG
>NZ_CAXGSH010000080.1:0-19338 GCF_964012375.1 uncultured Salinisphaera sp. | reverse complement strand
CTAGCCGCCAAAAAAAAACGCGCCGGGGAAGCCCCCGGCGCGCCATGTTCGAGAACGGGCCTAGCCAGGGAATGGCCAGGGCGGCTCTTCACAACCTGTCGCGGTCGCGCCGGCGTGCTTTGCGCGCGACTGAAAAAACAAGCGAGAGCGTAGCGCGCCCAAGCCAATAACAAGTGGCACGCTAGCGAATACTGACGCTGTTCAAGCGTGCGCAAAGCCCCGGCCCCAAAGGGGTTCGGCCTCACAGACGCCGCGACTGCGTTGCCAGGCTTGACCTGCCAATAAGGCAGGCGCTGCGCCTGGACGCCTTGCCGCACCGTCTGTGAGGACTCGAACGCGATCCGCGAGAGGTTCTAGTCCTTGAGCTTGTCCCGAACCTTGTCCTTGGCCTGGCCTACCTTGTCCTGAACCTTGCCCGTCTTGCGCTGGGCCTTGCCTTCGGCTTCTTTCTGTTCGTCGCCGGTGACCTTGCCGATGCCTTCCTTGACGGCACCTTTGACACGGTCGGCTGTACCCTGCTTGCGATCATCATCAACCATGGAAATACTCCTTGATGAGCCGGTCGACTGCTTGAGCCCTACCGGCAGGTTGGATTCTCGAATACACCGGAGCCGCCATCGAAACAGGCGGGCCGCGGATGCATCCGGCGGCAGTGTTGCCGCGCCACGCACGATGTTGTGCGTGTACAGATACATTGGGGCCGATATGGGTACGGCAGTATCCGGTTAACTACGGACAACACGCGCGATTCGTTCAGGCAGGCGAAAGCGAGTCTCAAATCATGCGGTCGAGCGTGCGATCCGCCAGAATCACGCGGTGAAAAAGCACGCCGGCGAGATGCAAGACGACAAGCGCCAGCGTGGCCCAACTCAACCAGTAGTGGATCGCCGACAGCAGGGGCGCAATCTCCGGCGACTTGCCGATCGGGCTGGCCACCGGCAGCACGCCAAACCAGTCGAGCGGAAATCCGTGGGCGTTGGTCGCCAGAAACCCGCTGATGGGCATCGCGATCAGCGCGAGATAGAGCGACCATTGCACGGTATCGGCAAGCCAGGCCTGGGCACGCGGCATATCGCCGTGTCCCGGCGTTTGCGTGAGAAAACGCACGCAAAGCCGGGCCAGCATTAACCACAGCACCAGAAAGCCGAGCGATTCATGCCAGAGATAGAACCCGGTCTTGGCATCGTCTCGCACGAAGGAGATGACCTTGCCCAGCGGCCACACCGCAAAGACCAGAATCGCCACCAGCCAGTGAAACGCCCGCGCAACAGGATGAAAACCCGTGGCCGAGGGGGACGAAATCATATGCACCTCCGCCCGGGTAGCGCCCGGCACATCAGCCAAAGTGATAGAAGCAGATCTTGTTACCGTCCGGGTCGCGCACATAGGCGCCATAGAACTGATCGGGAATACGCTGACCCGGCGCACCGTCGCAGCTCGCACCCAGTTCGATCGCCTGATGATAGATCGTATCCACCGCGGTCTTGGAGCCGGGATGGAATGCAACCATATTGCCGTTGCCGGGGTCATGCGGCTGTTCATCGTAGGGAATGCATACCGCGAGCATCGGCTCGCTCATCTTCTTGCCGATGAAGCAGATGCGCCCCATATCCATCAGCACGCGGGCATCCATGTCGGCGAGCAGCTTCGAGTAGAACGCCTTGGCTCGGGTCATGTCGCTCACGCCCAGGGTCACATAGCCGATCATTCGATTCTCCAGTTGTCGTTCATACGCCATGCGAGCGTACACGAGCTTGCGTGGCGATAGCGGTATCGTTCGCGCTGGCGCAATTTGCCTTGTGCGCGCAGCGCCGTAACCTACGCGCTTTGCCTCGACACCGCTTTTGCCCAGGCCGGATGCGGCCGGCCCACGAAAAGGACTGTCACGTTGGCTTCGATCATATCGATTCGCAATCTCGAAAAGCGCTACGACTCGGGCTTTCGGGCGCTCAAGGGCATCGACCTGGATATTCCGGACGGCGATATTTTCGCCCTGCTCGGGCCGAACGGCGCCGGTAAGACCACGCTGATCAACGTGATCTGCGGCATCGTCAATCCCAGCGGCGGCACGGTCGAAGCCGCCGGCCATGACATCATCACCGACTATCGCGCAGCGCGCTCGCTGATCGGTCTCGTACCCCAGGAGCTGACCACCGACGCCTTCGAAACGGTCTGGGCCACGGTGAGCTTTTCCCGCGGGCTGTTCGGCAAGCCCAAGAATCCGGCGCATATCGAGAAGGTGCTCAAGGATCTGTCGCTCTGGGACAAGCGGGACAACATGCTCATGACCCTGTCTGGCGGCATGAAGCGCCGGGTCATGATCGCCAAGGCCCTGTCTCACGAACCGCGCATTCTGTTTCTCGACGAACCCACTGCCGGCGTTGACGTGGAACTCCGGCGCAGCATGTGGGAGGTGGTGCGATCGCTGCGCGAACACGGGGTGACCATCATCCTCACCACCCATTATCTGGAAGAAGCCGAACAGATGGCCGACCGTATCGGCGTGATCAACGCAGGCGAAATCGTGCTGGTCGAACGCAAGAGCGAACTGATGACCAAGCTCGGCGAGAAACGCCTGACCCTGCAGCTCGAACAGGCAATCGAGCAGGTGCCGGAGGCGCTGTCCGCGCATGATCTCGAGCTCGCCGATGCCGGGCGGGCCCTGATCTATACCTACAACGCCAACGACAAGCGCACCGGCGTCAACTCGCTGTTTCGGGATCTGGACCGCGCCGGACTGCGGTTGCGCGATGTGGACACCAAGCACAGCTCGCTGGAGGAGATCTTCGTGGATCTTGTGAAGGCGCCAACGACCGAGAGCACAAGGAACGACGCATGAACATCCATGCCATTGCCGCCATCTACAAGTTCGAAATGGCCCGCACCTGGCGCACGCTGTTCCAGAGCGTGGTTTCGCCGGTGATATCCACCTCGCTGTACTTCGTGGTGTTCGGCTCGGCCATTGGCTCACGGATCGACGAAATACAGGGCGTGAGCTACGGCGCGTTCATCGTGCCCGGGCTGATCATGCTGTCGCTGATGACGCAGAGCATTTCCAACGCCTCGTTCGCGATCTATTTCCCCAAGTTCATCGGCACTGTCTATGAACTGCTGTCCGCGCCGGTTTCCTATGTGGAAATCGTGATCAGCTACGTAGGCGCGGCCGCCACCAAATCGGCCGCGCTCGGGCTGATCATCCTCGGCACGTCGTTTTTCTTCGTGGATATCAGCATCGCCCACCCGTTCATGATGCTGGTGTTCCTGGCGCTCACCGCCATCACCTTCAGCCTGTTTGGCTTCATCATCGGTATCTGGGCCGACAACTTCGAAAAGCTGCAGATCGTGCCGCTGCTGATCGTCACCCCGCTGACCTTTCTGGGCGGGACCTTCTATTCAATCGATATGCTGCCGGCGATTTGGCAGAAGATCACCCTGCTCAACCCGGTGGTCTATCTGGTGTCCGGTTTTCGCTGGAGCTTTTACGACGTGGCCGACGTCAACGTGTTTGTGAGCCTGGGCATGATCGGCGTCTTTCTGGCCGCCTGCCTGCTGGTCGTCGCCTGGATCTTCAAAACCGGTTATCGCCTGAAGTCCTGAGACGTCCGATCAATTCGCGTCGGCGACCAGATACTGGATCTCGATATTCTTGCGGCCCCATTTCAGCGCGCGCTTGCGCTTGGCGAAGAGGATATCGATCTTGTTGCGCCAGCGTCGGTGCATCTTGTCCTGCACGGTATAGGTGCCGGGCAGGCCTTCGACGCGGACTTTGGTGCCATGGGTCAGGCCCAGTCGAATGAGATCGCGGGATACGGCGATCGCCTTGTCGCCGGGCTCGAGCTGTTCGCCGAAGGCGGTCAGGCCGATGTTGCCCTGCTTGGTTTCTTCTTCGGCAAGGGTGAACGACGTGGCCGTGACTTCGAGGGTTTCCCAGTTCGCGGCGCTGTCGGCATACACGGGCGTCGTGCCCCCAACCGCCATGGCCAGGGCGATGCTGCCCAGCCAGCGCCAGCGTGAAGCGTGCGAAAACGTCTCTTTCATCGAGGCCTCCATCGAGGCGCCACACGAGTGTAACGCCAGTGAAATCACCCCATTAGTACCATGTTCTCAGCAAGATAGCCGCTATGGCTCATGCACCGGATGCAGAGTACGCGTCGCCGATGCGCGCTATATGACTGTCGTAAGGCGGTTTTTTGACATCTTTCAAACAACCCGCCGACGCCAGCCCCGAGGGCGAAGCGAACCGTGTTCTGCGGGTTGTTTGCCGACATCAATCGGGCAATAAACGCCAGCCGTTATCGCCTTCGTTGACGCGCACGGTCGTGGTTTCGACCTTGCGATTGTCGCCGGCCACGATGTCGTAGCGCAGCTGCAGCTCATAGTCTTGGTGCTCGAGTTCACGCGATTCCAGAATCTCGACGTTCTCGATATGGATGTCATCCGGATTCGGCGCACCCATGGCGCGCATGAACTCGACGCCGGATTCACCCCCCAACGCCCGCATCGCCGACTGGGCGTTTTCCAGGCTTGCGCGCACCTGTGTTTCCAGCAGCGGCTGTACGTCACCGGCATCGGGCGCACCCGAACAGGCGGCCAGGAAAGCCACTACAACGAACGAAACACAGGCCATTCGGACACGTCGTCCGATCGACAATCCAACTGTTTTCATCGGTATCTTCAAAACCATGAACATGATTACTAATCCCGCATGCAGACATCGTGATGCGGGGCCGATAACAACGGTATAAGCCAGGCACGACACGCCGACAAGCGTCTCGCGCTACCCAAGGCGCAAACAACTGATTAAGCTAATCGCGGCGAACCGATGCGGCGATAAAGTCTCCTGACCGCCTCAGCGGCCCACGGCCCACCGCCCTATTCCCAGAAAGAACAATGCTGGCTCAAAAGAAAGTCTATCTGGCGGTCGCACTGGCCGGCGCGCTCGTATTCGGTTTTATCGCAACCAGCGTGATCAGCTATTTTCTGGCCAGCGATTCGGTCAACGATCATATCGCCGAGGAAACGCTGCCGCTGACCAGCGATAACATCTATTCCGAAATCGAGCAGGACCTGCTGCGCTCGGTGCTTATTTCGTCGCTCATGGCACACGACACGCTGCTACGCGACTGGACCCTCGACGGCGAAGCCGGCCCCGACAAGATCGTGCGCTATCTGCGCGAGATCCAGAACAAGTACGACACGACCACGGCCTTCTACGTATCGGAACAGACGCGCAACTACTACCACGCCGACGGCGTTCTCAAGCAGGTGTCGGCCGACGACCCTCAGGACGCCTGGTACTTTCGTACGCGCGAGCTGAACACGCCCTACGAAATCAATGTCGATACCGACACCGCCGATCCAAGCCGCCTGACCATCTTTCTCAACTATCGGGTAACCGACTACCAAAACCGGTTCATCGGCGTGACCGGCATCGGGCTGTCCGTTGACTCGGTTGCCAAGCTGATCGCCAGTTATCAGACCCGCTATGCCCGAGAAATCTATCTGACCGACCGCGAAGGCCGCGTCACCCTGCGTGGCCCGCGTTTCGAGGGCGCCGAGAATCTACGTGAACGCGCTGGCATGAGCCATATCGCCACCACGATCCTCGCCACGCCCAGCGCCTCGGTAAGCTACGAGAGCGCTCAAGGCCGGCGTGTGTACGTCAACAGCCGCCTGATTCCGGAATTCGACTGGTATCTGATCGTCGAGCAGGCCCAGTCCTCGGCCGAGGCACGCGTACTGGGTGCGTTGCTGCTCAATATCGGCATCGCCATCGCCATTGCCGCCCTGGTGGGCGCGATCGGCTGGTTCGCGGTGCGCAATTATCAGATGAGCCTGGAACAGATGGCCGGCACCGACCCCTTGACCGGCTGTACCACGCGCCGGGTGTTCGAGGCCATCTTCGATCAGGCGCGCAAGAACGCGTTGCGCAACCAGTCGCCATTGTCGCTGCTGGCCATCGATATCGACCACTTCAAGCACATCAACGACGCGTACGGCCATGCGGCCGGCGACCTCGTCCTCTATTCGCTGGCCGATACCTGCCGATCGCATCTACGCGATACCGATACGCTGTGTCGCTGGGGCGGCGACGAATTTCTCATTCTGCTCGTCGATTGCACCTTGTCCAACGCCCTGCACGTGGCCGACGCCATGCGTGCTGCCGTAGCCAGCCGTGCCGTGCGCCCCGGACAGGAGAGCATCGAATGCACGATCAGCGTGGGCGCAGCCGAGTACGAGCCGGGCGAAGAGCTTCGCTCGCTCGTCGCACGTGCGGATCTGGCGATGTATACCGCCAAACGGGACGGCCGCGATCAGGTGGCCAAGGCCTAGAGCGGCTTATAC
Source organism: uncultured Salinisphaera sp. (assembly GCF_964012375.1). Taxonomy (NCBI): domain Bacteria; kingdom Pseudomonadati; phylum Pseudomonadota; class Gammaproteobacteria; order Salinisphaerales; family Salinisphaeraceae; genus Salinisphaera; species uncultured Salinisphaera sp. Next base: position 12,993 of record NZ_CAXGSH010000080.1, on the reverse strand, counting down.
CAGTCGCGTAGGCGAACCTCGGTCGCCGGCTCGCGCCGGTTGACCAGCTCGCGAAAACGCTCGGTGTCCTGGCCGCGATAGTGATAGGGATAGACCACGGCCGGCGCAAAGTCGGCTACCGCATCCGCTGCCTCTTCGACGTCCATGGTGTAGGGCAGGTTCATGCAGACGAAGGCCACGTCGATATCCTTCAGGTCCCGCATTTCCTCGATGCCCTGCGTATCGCCCGAGATATAAACGCGCTTGTCGGCCAGGGTCAGCACATAGCCGTTGCCCCAACCCTTGGGGTGGTAGGCGTCGGCGCTGGGCGGCAGGTTGTACATGGGCACTGCATGAATACCCACGCCGGCATCGGTATGCACCTTCTCGCCGTTGTCCATGATCGTTTGTGCATGGCCGTAGCGTTCGCCGACCTCGTCGGCCACGGCCTGTGGCATGACCACGATCGCCTGGCGCAGATCCAGCCCGTTCAGCGTCTGCGGGTCCAGGTGATCGCCATGGCCATGGGTGAGCAGCACGATATCCGCGGTCGGCAGCCCGGCATAGGCCTCGGCGCCCTGGGTCGGATCCACGTAGATCGTCTGTCCATTCCAGTCGAGCACGAAGCTGGCATGCTGAATGCGATAGAGGGTGACGTCGCCATCAGCGGTGGCCACCAGCGTCTCGCCTTCAGGCGCGGCCCATGCAGTGGTCGCCAGGGCGAGCGCGGCGGCTGACAGTATCGATACGAACGTTTTCATGGATTCCCCTGCGGTGCACGGACAGACAGCGTAGCGCCAAATCCGACGCTTGCCACAAATGCCTTGCGCGGCCGAACTCGCATCGCTACGACACAGGGTTGGCTGACCGACGGCTGCGCAGCAGCGCCCGGCTTCGATAGAATGTGAGTATAGCCACGCATGCTCGTATCGAGACGCAAGATGTCGAAATCCCTGCAGGAACAGCTGCTGCAAGCCGGTCTGGCCAAGCCCAAGCAGGCCAAGAAGGCCCGCCGCGACAAGACCCGCGAAGCGCAGGCCGCCCGGCGCGACCCGAAGAAGGCCAAGGAGCAAGACCAGCTCGCCCGCGAGATTTCGGCCAAGGAAGCCGGCAAGCGCGACTACGACCGGCGCCTGAACGAACAGCGAAAGGCCCAGCGCGAGGCCCAGGAGCGCCAGCAAAAAGCGGTGCAGATCATCGAACGCAACCGGGTCGCAGCCGAAGGCGACAACGACCAGGCCGTGGCCTACAACTACAACGTCAACGGCAAGATCAAGCGGCTCATGGTCAGCGATACGCAGCGCAAGGCTCTGGCCGCAGGCCGCATGGCAATCGTGCGGTACCAGGGCAAGACGTCGCTGGTGAACGCGGACGTGGCCGAGCGGCTGCAGCCGTTAATCCCCAACCGCATCTGGCTTGCCACACCCGCCGATGACACGCCCGACCCCGACGATCCCTATGCCGACTACCAGGTGCCCGACGACTTGATGTGGTAAGCATGGCCGCACCCGCGTTGCCTATCGCAAGCCGGCACGCCGCCTCGCCTGCGCTGGGCGGCGCCTGTTGATGCCGGCTGACGTGGACGCCCTGCGCCGTATCGGTTGGCCGTTTGCAAGCCGGGCCGCAGACGGCGCCTGGGCCGACCTGCTGGCAGAACACCCCGCGGCAAGACCGGCCCGCGTGGTCGAACAGCACCGCAGCGGCTATATCGTCGCGGAAGACATCGACAACAGCTATGCGGTCGAATCCCTGCCCGACTGGCAACGACCACGCCTGCCCTCGGAGCAACGCCCGGCGGTGGGCGACTGGCTGCTCGTGAGCGGCGGCGACGATACCCACGCCCAGGCCGTTGCCCTTCTGCCGCGGCGCAGCACCATCAAGCGAAGCAGCGCCGGCAAGCACTACGGCCAACAGATCATCGCCGCGAACATCGATGTCGTATTCGTTGTTTCCAGCCTCGACGGCGACTTCAACCCGCGCCGTATCGAACGCTATCTGCTGCTGGTACGCGGCGGCGCGCGCCCGGTGGTAGTGCTCACGAAAACCGATATCGCCGAGGCACGCGAACCCGGGGCCGTGGAAAACGCAAAGGCAGCGCTGGCGACTCTGGACGTCGATGTGTGCACGCTCGACGCCACTGATCCGGCCAGCGTGGGTGCCCTGCAGCGCTGGCTGGCGCCCGGCATCACGGCCGTGCTCGTGGGCAGCTCCGGGGTCGGCAAGTCGACGCTCACCAACGGCCTGACCGGCACTCAGACCATGAAGACCGGCGCAGTACGGGCCAGCGATTCGCGCGGCCGGCATACCACGACCCACCGCGCGCTCATCCCGCTCACGGCCGGCGCCTGTCTGATCGACACGCCCGGCATGCGCGAGCTCAAGCCCACCGGCGAGGAGGATCTGGTCGAGGACGGCTTTGCCGATATCGAAGCACTGGCCACGCACTGTCGCTTTCGCGATTGCCGTCATGTGGGCGAGCCCGGCTGTGCGGTTCGCGCCGCGATCGACGCCGGCCAGCTCGACGCCGCTCGATTTGCGAACTACGAAAAGCTGCGCGGCGAGATCGCCCAGGCGGCCGACCAGCTCGCCCTGCGCGCCACGCGTACGCCCGGCGGTGCAAAAAAGCCGACCGGCGCCGGCAAGCGCGGCAAACGATCGCGCTGACTGCGACGCGGTAATGCGCGTTATCGGCCGCCTTCGGCAGGTTCGAATGCGCATCTTGGCTGCTCGCCCCCGAACGCTTCGCGCAAGCCATTGTTTCCATATGGGCCGGACGCCTGTAGCGCCGGAATTCACGTAGCGCGGTTGCGGGGGTACGGTACAAACGTTCTATAGTGCGGCGCAGGCCGAGATCGTCTTAACGATCGCCGGCTTGTTGGGGAAGCTCTGCATTACTTCTCGCGGTTCGCGTTCGAGTCTCACAGACGCCTTGCAGCGGCATCTGTGAGGCCTAACCGCTGAGCGGCCAATGCTTTGCGCGCTTGACCGGTGTCAGTGTTCGCTACCGTGCAACTTGTTTTTGGCTTGGGCACGCGACGCTCTCACTTGCTTGTCAATTGCGCGCAAAGCACCCGCCGCGACCGTGGCAGGTTGTGCGGAGCATGCTAAACGGCAAATCGGGATCGCCCGCGTAACACAGCGCGCGTACCCACTTGGGGGATACATCATGCTTGATCGTTTTTCTGCGCGGGCGCGCGTATTCGGCGTGCTCGTCATCGGGCTGTTGTTGCTGGGTGGCTGTGCTACCGAGTCGCATCGCAGCATCCAGCCGGAAACGGTGGCCAGCTACGGCACCGCCTACAACGGCCCGCGCTATGTTCTGGTGGTGGGCAACTTCCAGAACCGCTCGACCTATCGCCAGGGACTGTTCAGCGATGGCACCGACCGGCTCGGCAGCCAGGCCAAGACCATCCTCAAGACCCATCTGCAGCAGACCAACCGCTTTGCCGTGGTCGATCGCGACAACATGGCCCAGATCGCCCAGGAGGCCAAGATCAGCGGCACGCAGCAAACCCTGAAAGGCGCCCAGGTGGCGATCACCGGTGACGTGACCGAGTTCGGCCGTCGCACCACCGGCGACATGCAGCTGTTCGGCATTCTCGGTGCCGGCAAGACCCAGGTGGCCTACGCCAAGGTCGCGCTCAACGTAGTCGATGTCACCACCTCGGAAATCATCTACTCCGTGCAAGGCGCCGGCGAATACGAACTGAGCAACCGTCAGGTGGCCGGCTTTGGCGGCACCGCCGGCTACGACGCCACGCTCAACGGCAAGGTGCTCAACTTCGCCATCACCGAAGCCGTCAACAACCTGACCCAGGCCATGGAAAACGGCGCCTGGTCGCCGGTTCGCTAAGCATGAAACGACATACACGATTCGCGCGTGGCAGCGGCCTCGCAGCGCTCGCAGGTGCCCTGCTGCTGGCCGGCTGTGTCGCCCAACCGGAACCGCTCTATCGCTGGGGCGAATACGAAAACCTGGTCTATGCGATGTACATGAAGCCGGGCGAGGCCGAACCCGGTGTGCAGGCACAAAAGCTGCGTGCCGATATCGAGCGCAGTGAAGCCGAAGGCAAACGGGTGCCGCCGGGCGTGCATGCCCAGCTGGGCTATATGAACTACATGCAGGGCAACGAAGCCGGCGCGGCAGAACAGTTCGCGATCGAGCGCCAGCTCTACCCCGAATCCTCGGCGTTCATGACCACGTTCATCGAACGTATCCAGAAGGGGAGCTGACCGATGCGCCGCTATCTCGCACTGCTTGGCCTCATCGCCGCGTCGCTTCTGGCGACCGGCTGTGCCACATCCCCCGGCTACGACTACTCGGCCTATCGCGCCGACCCGCCGCGTTCGATCCTGGTGCTGCCGCCGATCAATAACTCGGTGGAAGTCAACGCGCCCTATGTGTATCTGTCCACGGTCACGCGCCCGCTCGCCGAGGCCGGCTACTACGTCTACCCGGTGGCGGTCGTAGACGCGTTCATGAAGGAAAACGGGCTGTCGGAACCGGCCGAAATGCAGTCGGTGCCGCTGAACAAGATCGACGAAGTGATCGGCCCCGATGCGGTGCTCTATGCCACGATCGAGGACTGGGGCCAGAAATTCCACGTGCTGTCGTCGGATACCACGGTGGACGTATCGCTGCGTCTGATCGATACCCAGACCGGCACCCTGCTCTGGGACGGCAAGGCGCGCGCGATCGAAGGCTCCAACAACAACCAGGGCGGCCTGCTGGCCGCGGTGATCGTGGCCGTGGTCGAGCAGATCGTGGATACCAGCGCCGATCGCACCCGCGAAGTCTCGCGCATGGCCAACGTCAATATGGTGGCCGACCAGAGCGATGGCCTGCCGCTGGGGCCCTACAACCCCGAACACGTCACCGACCCGCGTCGCCAGTAGTCACGAACTTGCACGCGGCCATGGCATGGCCGCGTGCCGCAGGCTAAATTGATGGCTGGCTTGAACCACGCAAACGCCATGCTCATCCGAATTGCCACTACCCTGTCGCTCGCCCTGCTGGCGAGCACGTCCGTGGCCGCCGAATCGACGGCGGCCGATATCGATGCCGCGCGTGCCGATGGCACCGGCGATATCGAGATATCGGAAAAATTCCGGCAACTCGACCGTAACGGCGACGGCCTGCTCAGCCGCAGTGAAGCCGAGGCCGACTATACGATCGGGGCGCTCTACGACTCGTTCGATACGTCTGCGACCATTGAAGGCGGGTCGAGTGAGAGCGCGGGCAGCGGCATCACGCTGGAACAGTTCGAAGCCGGCATGCAGGCGCTGGCCAGCGGCGGCGTAATCGGTCCGTCGGCCTCGGGCGGCGAGACGATCCTGGTTTTTCCCGACGGCACCATGGAACGGGTCAAGGGCACCGGTATTCAATCCGGCAACTGAACCGGCCTGTAAAGGCTTCACGGGGCCGGCCAAGGAACGGGGCGTCGCCCTAAACGAACGAAGCCGCCGGCGTTAGACCGGCGGCTTCGTTGCCGCGGTTACGAAGGCGCTGCCTCAGTAACCCTTCGCCCGGGCGAACCGCTCGGTACAGAAGTTGGCATCGCCGAACAGCTCGCTGGCCGCGCGCGCACGCTTCATGAAAAAGCCGATATCGAACTCATCGGTCATGCCCATGCCGCCATGCATCTGCACGCCTTCGGCACTGGCCAGCCGCGCGGTCTCCGCTGCCCGGGCCTTGGCCGCCAGGATCTGCAGCGAGGCATCGTCCGCGCCGGCATCGAACGCTGCCAGTGCCTGGAAGGCCATGGCTTCGCTGATTTCGATATCCACCGACAGATGCGCGGCACGGTGCTGGAGCGCCTGAAACGAACCGATGCGCTGACCGAACTGCTTGCGCTCGGACAGATACGTGAGCGTGCGTTCGAACACGGCGCGTGCCAGACCCACCAGCTCCATGGCCAGAATCGCACGACCGGCGTCGAGCACCGCATCCAAGGCGTTCGCATCGCCGTCGAGCAGCTCGGCTTTCGCGTCTTCGAATCGTACGTCGGCCATGCTGCGCGTATCCAGCGACACCACCGGCGTTGTCGCCACGCCGGCATCGCCTGCCTCGACTGCGAACAGGCGCGGCGTGCCGTCGAGCATCGCGCTTACCAGCAGCACGTCGGCGTTGACGGCATCGAGCACGAGCGTCTTGGCACCGCTGATCGTGTAGCCGTCGCCCGCTGATTGGGCTTCGGTGGCCACGCGTTCCGGGCGATGCTTGGCGCTTTCGTCGAGCGCCAGCGCCACTATCAGCTCACCGCTGGCAATCGAACCCAGCCAACGGCTTTTCTGGTCGGCGTTGCCGCCCCGGCCGATCGCGATCGCACCCAGTACCGCCGTCGACAGAAACGGCGTCAGGGCCAGGCGGCGGCCGACTTCGCGGGCCACCAGGCCGGCGCTGACCAGCCCGAAATCCATACCGCCCTGATCCTCGGGCACCAGAATGCCGGTCAGGCCGGATTCGACCATCGCCTGCCAGAGCTCGTGATCGTAGTCCTGGCCGTGGCTGCCGCCGCGAATCGCACGCAGCGTGTCCACGCTGGCCTTGTCAGCAAAAATACGCTCGGCCAGATCTGCGAGCATCTGCTGTTCTTCATTCAATATCATGGGGATGCCTCGCTAGCCTTTGGGAAGTTCGAGAACGGCGGAGGAGATGATGCCGAGCATGATCTCCGAGGTACCGCCTTCGATCGAGTTGCCTTTGGAACGCAGCCATTCGCGGGCATAGCGTCCGCCATTCGTGCGTTCGCTCTCCCATTCCAGGCCCTGGCCGCCCATGGCATCCATCATCAGGTTGTAGCGGCGCTTGTTGAGCTCGGTGCCGTAGTACTTGAGCATGGCCGAGCGCGCGCCCACGCCTTCGCCGGCCTCGGCCTTGGCGCGGGTATGCTCGACCAGCGCACGAAACGCCATCGCATCGATTTCCAGGCGGGCGATATCGGCACGCAGCATCGGATCGTCCAGCCGCCCGGCCTCGTCGGTGCCGACCGCATCAAGCGCCATCTTCGCCAGATCGCGCCCCTTGAGCAGACCCGGCGGTTCGCCGCCGATGTTGTCGCGCTCGTGGGTGAGCAGATACTTGGCGATCGTCCACCCCTGGTTGAGTTCGCCCACCAGATTGGCGCGCGGCACGCGCACATCGTCGAAGAAGGTTTCGCAGAACGGCGACTCACCCGAGATCAGCTGGATCGGCCGGGTCGATACGCCCGGGGTTTCCATGTCCAGAAGGATGAAGGAGATGCCGGCCTGCTTCTTGGCATCCGGATCGGTACGCACTAGGCAGAACATCTTGTCGGCCCGGTCGGCATAGGATGTCCAGATCTTGCGGCCGTTGACCACGAATTCGTCGCCGTCGATTTCGGCCGACGTCTTCAGGCTGGCCAGATCCGAGCCCGCATTGGGTTCGGAATAGCCCTGGCACCAGCGGATTTCGCCCCGGGCGATGGCCGGCAGATGCTCGCGCTTCTGTTCTTCGGAACCGAACTTCAGCAGCGCCGGGCCCAGCATCCAGAAACCGAAGTTGCTGACCGGGCTGCGCGCGTTGATACGCTTCATTTCGGCCTTGAATACGTCGTGCTCCGCCGGGGTCATGCCGCCGCCGCCGTATTCCACCGGCCAGGCCGGCGCGGTCCAGCCTTTCTCGACCATGCGCTCGAACCAGAGCCGCTGCGCCTCGGAGGAGAACTCCCACTGGCGGCCGCCCCAGACATGCTCCTTGTCGGAGGCCAGCGGCTGGCGCATCTCCTCCGGGCAATTGTCTTCCAGCCAGGACCGAACCTCGGCCCTGAACGCCTCCATATCGCGCATGCATCACCTTTTTTATTTGTGAAACGAAGTTTCGTGAAACCGAAGTATCTGACCGCCATGGCGACCGGTCAACCGTTCACTTGGTAGCGATTGTTACCGCGACCGGGCCGAATGGTCGGCCATATGGGCCCCACGCTGGCCCGCCGGCCGCGGGGCATGCACGGTTGTATCTTCTTCGACCTGATATTCCATCTGGGCGTTGAATTCAGCGCCCACGAGCACGGTCACGACCGTCACATAGATCAGCGTGAGCAGCATCACCACCGCGCTGAGCGAGCCATACAAGGCGGTGTACGAGTTCGAATAGGCCATGAACCACGAAAACGCCAGCGACCCGACGGTCCAGAACGCGACCACAACGCTGGCACCGGCACCCACCCAGCGCCAGCGCGGCGGCCGCCGGTCGGGCGCCCAGCGATACAGGGCCGCCAGACCGAACAGTAGAATCAGCCCGCCCACCGCCATGCCGGCAGCCCGTACCGCTTCCACCTGCCAGAGGCTCCAGCCCAGCCTCGATGCCGTCACCGGCAGCCCGATCGCCAGAATCGCGGTGAACATCAGGCCCGCGATGACGCCGATCGCCACGAACAGCGACTTGAAAAGCCGCCACCAGGTGCCGCGTTCGCTGTCCTCGTGGTAAGCCGTATTGAGCGCCAGCAGCAATGCCGCGACGCCCTGCTGGGCACACCAGATGGCCACGACGAGACTGAACAGGCCCGCCGCGACCAGCTTGGCCAGCGAGCGGCTGGACACCGACTGCATCTGATCGACAAGCGAGAGCACTACATCGGCCGGTACAAAGCCGCGCAGCGCCTGCATATCCTTGACCATCGCCTGCGGATCGGCGATCAAGCCGTAAAACGCGACGAACGCAGCCAGTGCCGAAAACACGGCGAACAGGGCCAGAAACGACACGCCCGCCGCGGTGATGGTCATATCGTGACGGCTGAACTCGCGGCTGACTCGGCGCACGATCTGCCACCAGCCGCGCCAGCCGATTTGTACCGGGCCCCGGGCATTGGCTACGCCGTCAGGCCGTGGGGCGGGATCGCGATCGGACATAGGCGAGTTCGTTGGCGAGGGCGTGACGTGAAGCGGGCCCGGACCGCCATGGCCAAGGATAATCATGGCAGCATAACCGGCCTTCGAATCCTTGAATATCGGTATCAGGCGAAATGGCCAACGACACGGCACGATCGGTTTTTCAGCGCGACGGCGACTATTTCGTCGCCACGGATCTGGCCCGCGGCCCCTGGGACGCGCGGGCCCTGCACGGCGGCGCGCCGGCCGCATTGCTCGCGCATGTGGCCGAACAGAACGCCGGCCACGAATTCGTGCTCGCGCGCCTGACGTTTGAGCTGAGCCGGCCGGTGCCGCTGGCCGCCCTGCAGGTCCATGCCGAGGCCAGCCGCGGCCGCAGCGCGCGCCGGATCACACTGGAGCTCGAGCACGACGGCGCCGTGGTAGGCCGTGCCATTGCCCTGATGCTGCGCGAGCAACAGGTCGTCGTACCCGACACGCGCTCGGATCCACTCACGCCCGCACCCGAGCAATGCAGCGCCCCATTCGAAACGCCCGGCATGCCCACCGGCGCGTTCTTTCACGATCAGGCCATGGAGATTCGCGTGGCCACCGGCAGCACCCGCGAAGCCGGCCCCGCGGCGGCCTGGTTTCGTCCGCGCGTAGCGCTTGTCGAAGGCGTCGAAACGAGTGCTGCCATGCGCGCCGCGGCCGCGGCGGACTTCGGCAACGGCCTGAGCTGGGTGCTGCCCTTTGACGACTATCTGTTCACCAATACCGATCTGACCGTCTATCTGCACCGGGCGCCGGTGGGCGAATGGATCGGCGTGGATGCGCAGACCGTCGCCCAGCCCAACGGCGTGGGCCTGAGCAGTTCCACGCTCTACGACACAAGCGGGCGTATCGGCATGGCCCATCAGAATCTGTTGATTCGCAAGCGCTAGCCTCGGCACCGCCGATCCGGTTGCACACAAGACATCGAACGAACGTTCGATTTTGCTTGCCGCCACGCGTACGAGCTTCTAAGGTGCATTGCACTTATTTGTTCAAACCACGGTACTGCCATGAGTTCGACCGATCAGAATCGCCAGTTTCGTCTCGCCGAACGGCCCCAGGGCCTGCCCAAGAAGAGCGATTGGGAACTGGTCAGCGAAGCCGTCGCCGAGCCCGGCAACGACGAGATCCTCGTTGCTGTCGAATACATTTCGCTGGATCCGGCCATGCGTGGCTGGATGAACGCCGGCAAGTCCTATATCAAGCCGGTGGAAATCGGTGAAGTCATGCGCGCGGGCACCGCCGGCACGGTACTCAAATCCAACCACGCCGACTTCGCCGAAGGCGACAAGGTATCCGGCAACTTCGGGGTACAGACCCATGCCGTGGTGGCCGGCAAGGACGCCCGCAAGGTCGATACCCGCCTGGCCGAACTGCCGGCCTATCTGGGCGTGCTGGGCATGCCCGGCATGACCGCCTATTTCGGCCTGCTGGATGTCGGCGGCGTGGCCGAAGGCGAAACCGTGGTGGTTTCGGCGGCCTCCGGCGCGGTGGGCGCGCTGGTCGGCCAGATCGCCAAGCTCAAGGGCGCACGCGTGGTCGGTATTGCCGGCGGCAGCGAAAAGTGCAGCTACGTCACCGATGAGCTCGGCTTCGACGCGGCCATCGACTACAAGAACGAAAACGTCTACAAGGCCATGAAAGAACACTGCCCCAAGGGCATCGACGTGTTCTTCGACAACGTCGGCGGCGAGATTCTGGACTTCGCGCTTGCCAACCTCGCCCTAAACGGCCGTATCGTGATCTGTGGCGCGATCTCGCAGTACAACGCCACCGACGGCATGTACGCGCCCAAGAACTACATGTCGCTGCTGGTCAACCGTGCCCGTATGGAAGGCTTCGTGGTGTTCGACTATGCCGATCGCTACGGCGAAGCCGCCAAGGCGCTGGCCGGCTGGCTGTCCGAAGGCAAGATCAAGCATCGCGAGGATATCGTCGAAGGCTTCGAGAATTTCCCCGAAACGCTGCTCAAGCTCTTCGAAGGCAGCAACTTCGGCAAGCTGGTGCTCAAGGTCTAGTATCCGGCCTGAATTCGCCCCGAAGCCGTATGCGCTTCGGGGCGACTGATGCCAAGCCGCGTTGCGTGTGAACGGCTGCCATTACCGCACGGCCCAAGCGCGCGCCACTTGGCAAACCAGAGCACACACCGGCCCATCGCCGGCGCCAGGCAAGCTCGTCAAGCAGTGCCAGTCGAGCTAGAGTTGCGCAGACAGCCACGCTATCTGCTTGCATGACCGACCAACCGACCCGTGGCAAACATCGAGCGACCGGCCGCGCACGCCCGTGAGCCGGCTGACCCACAGGCTGCGTTCATTGTTGGGGCCGCGCGCCTTGCCGAACTACGATCGAAGCGCCTTCACGGCCGATCTGGTGGCCGCAACGGTGGTCACCGCCCTGCTCATTCCCCAGGCGCTGGCCTATGCCCTGCTCGCCGGCATGCCGCCGGAAACCGGGCTCTATGCCAGCATGCTGCCGCTGGTGGCCTATGCCGTGTTCGGGCGCAGTCGTACGCTCGCCGTGGGCCCGTTCGCGGTGGTATCGATCATGACCGCGGCCGCCGCCGGCCAGGTGTCGGCCCAGACCGATATCGATAGCGTCACCGCCGCTATTACCCTCGCCCTGTTGTCGGGTGCGATCCTGGTGGCCATGGGCGTGCTGCGGCTGGGCTTTCTGATCAATTTTCTCAGCCGCCCGGTCATCTACGGCTTTATCGCCGCCTCCGGCGTGCTGATCGCTGCCAGCCAGTTCGGTCGTCTGCTGGGTGTCCAGGCCCGCGGCCAGACACTCTGGACCATCGCCCAGGCGCTCTGGCAGGAACACGACGCCATCCAGCCGGCGACCGTGCTGCTGGCCGGTATTTGCCTGGCCTGGCTGGTGGTCACACGGGGCTATCTGGCGGGCGCGCTCTCAAGGCTCGGCATTCCGCCAGCGAGCGCGCGACTGCTCGGACGTACCGGCCCGATCCTGCTGGTGCTGGCAACCACCGCCGCGAGCGCGGTCTATGACCTGCACGACCACGGCATTGCCACCGTGGGCACGGTAACCGCGGGGCTGCCTTCACTCTCGCTGCCGCTGCCGCCCTGGGCGTCATTAACCTATTTATGGCTACCGGCGCTGCTGATCAGCATCGTCACCTTCGCCGAGTCGGTGTCGATGGCCCAGACCCTGGCCGGCCCGCGCAACGAGCGGATTGCGCCGAATCGCGAGCTGGTCGGCCTTGGCGGCGCCAATATCGCCTCGGCGCTGTCCGGGGCCTTCCCCGTGAGTGCGAGCCTGTCGCGCTCGGTGGTCAACGACGAAGCCGGCGCACGCACCCGCGCCGCGGGCGCGCTCACCGCAGTGGCCGTGGCCTTGAGCGCGCTTTTCCTCATGCCCATGCTCGCCTATCTGCCGCTGGTCGCGCTTTCGAGCATTATCGTGGTGGCCATCCAGAGCCTGCTGAGTCCGAGCTCGTTTTTCAGCGCCTGGCGCTACTGCCGCCCGGACGGCTTCGCCTGGCTGGCGACGTTCGGAGTCACCCTGGTTCTGGGGGTCAGCGGCGGCCTGATGACCGGCGTCGCGCTGTCGCTGGTGATCTATATCTATCGCACGTCGAAACCGCACTACGCGGTGGTCGGGCTCATGCCGAACTCCGAGCATTTTCGCAACGTGCGTCGTCACGGGGTAAAAACCGCCCCGCACCTGACCATTCTGCGCATCGACGAAAGCCTGTATTTCGGCAACGCCCGGTTTTTCGAGCAGGTCGTCGACGAGATTCGCGCCAGCCAGCCCGAACTGACCGATCTGGTGCTCATGTGTCCGGCGGTGAACTTCATCGACTATTCGGCGCTGGAAAGCCTGGAGCTGATCAGCGACAAGCTTGGCCAGCACGGCGTGCGCCTGCATCTGGCCGAGGTCAAGGGCCCGGTCATGGACCGCCTGCAACAGACCGCGTTTCTCAAGGGCATGACCGGGGGCGTGTTTTTGAGCACCTACGACGCCTGGCGCACGCTCCAGCGGTAAGCACCGCGCTTGCGCTCAGCCGGCGACGCGCTGCTGCAGGGCCATCGCGGCCTGTGGCGCACGAACCTTGCCCTCGCGTATGAAATAGGCAAAGACATCGCGCGGCTGAGGGGCGTGGTCGGCATGCGG
>NZ_CAXGSH010000079.1:0-19409 GCF_964012375.1 uncultured Salinisphaera sp. | reverse complement strand
GGGTGGATTCCTGCGCGGCCGAATTCCCGACCGCGACCGCCTACCAGTATTCGTCCTACGACGAGGAATGCGAGGCGAACCCCTCGGATCGCGACAAGATCATGGTGCTCGGCGGCGGTCCCAACCGGATCGGCCAGGGTATCGAGTTCGATTACTGCTGCGTACACGCCGCGCTCGCGATGCGTGAAGACGGGTACGAGACCATCATGGTCAACTGCAACCCGGAAACCGTATCCACCGACTACGACACCTCGGACCGGCTCTATTTCGAGCCGCTGACCTTCGAGGACGTGATGTCGATCATCGACGTCGAGAAGCCCAAGGGCGTGATCGTGCAGTACGGCGGCCAGACGCCGTTGAAGCTTGCGCGTCGTCTGGAAGCCGCCGGCGCGCCGATCATCGGCACCACGCCGGACTCGATCGACCTGGCCGAGGATCGCGATCGCTTCCTCAATCTGGTCAACAAGCTCGGGCTCAAGCAGCCGGCCAACCGCAGCGCGCGCTCTGAAGCCGAGGCCATGCGCCTGGCCGAGGAAGTGGGCTTCCCCATGGTGGTACGTCCGTCCTACGTGCTTGGCGGCCGTGCGATGGAGATCGTCTACGAGCCGGAGGATTTGCAGCGCTACATGACTGCCGCGGTCAAGGTTTCGCCGGATTCGCCGGTGCTGCTGGATCGATTCCTGGAAGACGCGATCGAGCTGGACGTGGACGCCATCTGCGACGGCACGGACGTGTTCATCGGCGGCATCATGGAACACATCGAGCAGGCCGGGGTGCATTCGGGCGACTCGGCCTGTTCGCTGCCGCCCTACAGCCTCGGTCCCGAGGTGCTCGACGAGGTGCGTCGCCAAACCGCCGCGCTCGCGCGCGGGCTGTCGGTGGTGGGCCTGATGAACGTCCAGTTCGCCATTCGCGGCGGCGACGTCTATCTGCTGGAAGTCAATCCGCGCGCCTCGCGTACCGTGCCGTTCGTATCCAAGGCCACCGGCGTGCCGCTGGCCAAGATCGCGGCACGCTGCATGGCCGGCCAGACGCTGGCCGAGCAGAATATCGGCGCAGAGCGCAAGATCGAGCATTTCGCGGTCAAGGAAGCGGTGTTTCCGTTCTCCAAGTTCCCGACTGTCGACCCCTTGCTCGGCCCGGAAATGAAGTCCACCGGCGAGGTCATGGGTGTCGGACTTACCTTCGGCGAGGCGTTTGCCAAGTCGCAGCTGGCCGGCGGCGTCGGCTTGCCGGAAGGCGGCACCGCCCTGATTACGGTACGCGACGGCGACAAGCCGCATGCGGTCAAGCTCGCAGGCGAGCTCTGCGAAGCCGGTTTCCGGATCGTGGCCACGCATGGTACGGCCGCGGCGATCAGCGAGGCGGGCGTGGAATGCACGGTGGTCAACAAGGTCAAGGAAGGCCGCCCGCATCTCGTCGACATGATCAAAAACGGCGAAATCCAGCTGGTGGTCAACACCACGGAAGGCAAGCGCGCAATTGAAGAGTCGCGCTCGATCCGAATCACCGCGCTACGCTACAAGGTGGCTTACTTCACCACTATCGCCGGCGCGCAGGCCAGCTGCACGGCGCTGGCCGATGGGCGCACGGCGCAGGTCTACTCGTTGCAATCCATTCAGGCGGCGATCCCGGCCTAGCGGTTGCAGCGAGCCGGGGGTGCGGGCGCGTAGCCCGCACCAGGCCTGGGATAGGCGCCGGCCGATTGCACGCGCAAGCACGGGCCTGGACGGGCGGCTTACGGCCAACCCCCGAAAAAAGTCTGCGAACTCGTTATAATGCGACCAAACCAAAACTCAGACTGTAGCCATTAGCGACCAACATTCTGCAAACGAAGTCCGGTTTCGCCCGCCCCGCAAAGAGGACGGCGCCGGCATTCTCCGACTCGTGCACGACCTAGGCGTGCTCGACGTCAACTCTGCCTACGCCTACATGCTCATTGGCGAGCATCACGCGGCGACCAGCGTGGTCGCCGAAATCGACGGCGAACTGGTGGGGTTCATCACCGCCTACATTCTCCCGGCGCAGCCCGACATCGTTTTCGTCTGGCAGGTCGGCGTTGCCGAAGCCGGTCGCGGCCGCGGTCTGGCCACGCGCATGCTCTTTGAAATTCTTGAGCGCGAAGCCTGCGAGAATGTCCGCTATCTCGATACCACCATCGGGCCGAGCAACGATCCGTCGATCGCCTTGTTCCGTGGCTTGGCGCGTCGCCTGGAAACCGGCGTCGAGGAAAGCGAACTGTTTTCCAGCGAAATGTTCGGCGATTTCGACGACGAGCCCCACGAGCCGGAAATTCTGTTCCGCATCGGTCCGTTCGACCGCGCGAGCGTGATCGCGCACGACACCGAATAAGATCGCTCGGCCGCTTGCCATGCGGCCGCAGGTCATCGATTATCCGAGCAACAGCTCAGGAGTATTTATGGAAATCATCAATCGTCTTGAATCCGAAGTCCGCGGCTATGTCCGCTCCTTCCCCAAGGTGTTCACCTGGGCCAAGGGCAACCGCATGAAGGCCGAGGACGGCAGCCAATACCTCGACTTCTTCTCCGGCGCCGGCGCGCTCAACTATGGTCATAACGACGAGACCATGAAAGCCGCGTTGATCGAATACATCCAGTCCGACGGCGTGACCCACGGCCTGGACATGGCCACGGCAGAGAAGGTCAAGTTCCTCGAAACCTTCGAGAACGTGATCATGAAGCCGCGCGGCATGGAATATAAGATTCAGTTCCCGGGGCCGACCGGCACCAACGCGGTGGAAGCTGCGCTCAAGATCGCGCGCAAGGTCAAGAAGCGGCCGGGCGTGCTGTTCTTTACCAACGCCTATCACGGCATGACGCTGGGTGCGCTGGCGGTGACCGGCAATGCCTCCAAGCGCGGCGGTGCCGGTGTTGCCATGCCGGGCGCGACGCCGTTGCCGTATTGCGGCTATTTCGGCGAAGGCCGCGACACGGCCGACGATCTGGAAGCCATGCTCAAGAACAGCTCCAGCGGCCTGGAAAAGCCGGCGGCGATCATCGTCGAAACGGTGCAGGGCGAGGGCGGCATCAACGTCGCCAGCTTCGACTGGCTCAAGAAGGTCGAAAAGCTCTGCCACGAGCACGACATGCTCTTCATCGTGGACGATATCCAGGCCGGCGTCGGCCGTACCGGTCCGTTCTTCTCGTTCGAACCGGCCGGCATCAAGCCGGACATCATTACCGTATCGAAGTCGCTGTCGGGCTACGGCCTGCCGCTGGCGATCACCATGATTCGTCCGGATCTCGACATCTGGAGCCCGGGCGAGCACAACGGCACCTTCCGTGGCTTCAATCACGCCTTTGCTACCGCCAACGCGGCGCTCAAGACCTACTGGAGCGACGACAAGCTGGAAAAGGAAACGCTGCGCAAGAGTGAAACCATCAAGCAGCGCTTGAACGACATGGTCGACGCTCAGCCTTCCTTCGAAGCCGAAATTCGCGGCCGCGGTTTCTTTATCGGCATGGACTGCGCCAACGCAGAGCTGGCCGACGAAATTGCTGCCGAATGCTTCCAGAACGGCCTGATTCTGGAAACGGCGGGCGCCGACGACAACGTCATGAAGGTCATGCCGCCGTTGATCAGCACCGATGAAGACATCGCCGAAGGCCTGGATATCATCGAAAAGGCGCTCGCCACCGTGCTCGAACGGCACGGCCTGCTCAACAGCGCGGCCTGATCGTTCGTTTTGACTGCAATCCTGCACACATGCTGTAGGATGCAGGGGTGTGGATCATCACAAGACGCTAGGAGTCTTATATGAAGATTGTGCGTACCGAAGACCTGCGCGGCACCGATCGCGAAGTCATCAGCCCGGACGGCTGGACCAGCGTGCGCTGGTTGCTCAAGAGCGACGGCATGGGGTTTTCGTTCCACGAAACGACGTTCCCCCCGGGGCTCGAGTTCGACATGTGGTACAAGTACCACCTCGAAGCGGTGTTCTGCTATCAGGGCGAAGGCACGATCGTTAATCGTGACACCGGTGAAGAGCACAAGATCGAGCCGGGCACGGTGTATGCGCTGGACAACCATGACAAGCATACGCTCAAGGCCAAGACGGAAATGAAGCTCGTCTGTGCCTTCAATCCGCCGGTCACGGGCCGCGAGATCCATGATGAAGACGGCGCCTATGTGCCGCCGGAAGACTGATCACGCGACCTGGATCGCGTAATCAGTACGGATCGAAAAAGCCCCGGTCGAAAGACCGGGGCTTTTTTTATGCGTAGCGTCTGCCGGGCGGGGCGTTCCAGAGCCTGCTAACGTCAAGCGTTGCGCTGCCTTCCGGAAATTCGCCTGGCAAGGCGGGAGGCAAGATGTGGGTGAGCCAAATCAACCACGTGCAACGCTGCATGGCGGATTTTTTCCGACGCGACCATCGGGACGCGGGCCCTGCATGATCACGCAAGGCGCGCGATCCGGCATCGCAGCGCGCTCATGTCGCAAACGAAAATGATCCGCGGCAAGGCGATTTCGGCAGCGTTAACAAGCCCTAGGCTGTCAGCCCGCCCACGAGCGCGCCGGCAAGCAGCGGCAGGCTCTGAGCCAAGATCAGCACGAACAGCCCCGCACTGGCAATGATGCCGATCAGCGGCAGGCCCGCCAGTGCAGTACCGAAGCCGACCAGTACGAAGCACAGCACGGCTGCGGGCAGTACGGCGGCGAGCAGCCCGCGCCCGGCGCTACCTGCGGTACGTCCGCCGACAAAGCCTGCGACCAGCGGGCCGAGCAGGGGCAGCCAGAACAGCAGCAGGGAGAGGACGGCCATCCAGATCATGGCCATGACGATACTGCCTTGTTTCATTCGGTCTTTACCTTTCTTGCATGGACGAATGCCGGTCAAAGCCGGACAATGGCGCCGATTATCGCATCCGAGCGCCAATCGCCATGAATCGTCACAGCCTCGACAATTACGAGCGGCCCGAACTCGAGCCGCCGCAAACCGATGCCAAGCTGCTCATGCATTCCTGCTGTGCGCCCTGTGCCGGCGAGGTGCTGGCCGCGGTCAAGGCGGCCGGTATTGATGTCACGGTGTATTTCTACAACCCGAACATCCATCCCGTTCAGGAATACGAGATGCGCAAGGCGGAAGACATCCGTTATTGCGAACAGCTCGGCATCCCGCATATCGACGGCGATTACGATACCGACAACTGGTTCGACCGTATTCGCGGCCTGGAAAACGAACCCGAGCGCGGGCGTCGTTGCACCGTGTGTTTCGATATGCGTTTCGAGCGTACCGCTTTGTATGCCGCCGAGCACGGCTATGGTCTGGTTTCCAGCACGCTGGGCATCTCGCGCTGGAAGAACATGGCCCAGATCAACGAAGCGGGCGTACGCGCGGCCAATCGCTATGACGATGTCACCTACTGGACGCTGAACTGGCGCAAGCAGGGCGGGGCGGCACGCATGATCGAAATCGCCAAGCGCGAGGCGTTCTACCAGCAGGAGTATTGCGGCTGCGTGTACAGCCTGCGCGATACCAACCGGCATCGCACCGCGACCGGCCGACCGCGAATTCAGAAGGGCATCAAGTTCTATGGCCGCGAGGCGATTCGCAGCGCGAACGTACCGGGCCGCGGCGAATACCCGACGCTCGACCGGAGCTCGGACTGAATCGCCGCGTGTCGGCGCGCCCCTGCTAACGCCCTTCTTACGACCCCGCTCGCTATAATGTCGCCATGACGCGTCCCCACGTGCATTCTGCTGCCGCGCACCGCCAGGCGCGTTCGGACTTCAGCGCCAAGCGCCGGGCGACGATTGTCGGTGCGCTGGTGAATCTGCCGCTGGCCCTGATCAAAGTGCTGGTAGGCGTGATCGGGCATTCGCAGGCGCTTATCGCCGACGGTGTGCATTCCGCGGCCGATCTGCTCAGCGATGCGGTGGTGCTCGGCGCCGTACAAATGGGCATGCAGCAGGCCGATCATGACCACCCCTACGGCCACGCACGCATGGAAACCGCGGCGACGTCGCTGGTGTCGCTGTTTTTGCTGATCACGGCGGGCGCGCTGGCCTATGACGGTATTCACCATCTGGCCACCGACGCGCCGAGCACGCCGCCGACGTGGCTCGCGCTCGCCGTCGCGCTTGTGTCGCTGGGCCTCAAGGAAGGTCTGTTCTGGTACACCCTGCGGGTCGCGCGCCAGGCAAAATCACAGCTCATCGAGGCCAACGCCTGGCACCACCGAAGCGATGCGCTCTCCTCGATCGCGGCACTCGTGGCTATCGGTGGGGCCATGCTTGGCTATCCGGCGCTCGACGCGCTCGGCGCCATTCTGATCGGTCTTATGCTCGCGTTCATCGGCCTGCGCTATGGCTGGCAGAGCTTTCGCGAGCTGGTGGATACGGGGCTGAAAGCCGACCGTATTCAGGTGGTGCGAGAACAGATCGCCACCGTCCCCGGCGTGCGGCATATGCGCCGTCTGCGTACCCGTACGATGGGCGGTCACGACGCGTTTGCCGATGTGGGCGTGTTCGTCGATCCGTACGTGAGTCTTACCGAAGCGCATCGTATCAGCGAGGCGATCACGTCGCGCCTGGTACGTCACGTCGACGAAATCGCCGATATCTGCGTGCATATCGAGCCGGACGGCCATGCCGATTCCGACGCGGCCCATGCGCTACCGCTGCGCGAACAGATTCTGCCGGAGCTGGAACGCGCCTGGCAGGGCCTGCCGGCCGCCGGCTCGATCCAGCGGGTTACGCTGCACTATCTCGATGACGTCATAGAAGTCGAGATCCAGCTACCCCTGGCGCGGGTACCGTTCCACGAGCGCGATCAGGCTGCCTTCGACGTCATCGCCCGCGAGATCAGCCCGATTGCCGAAATCCGGCTGCTCTACGGCGCACCCCAACGTACGCGGCGCCACGAGTAATCGCGCCTGAAATCCGCCGCCCCTGGCGGTGCGACGCGTTCAACGAACAGTCTGAAAGCCGCAGATCACGACGGCGGCGCGGCTTGAAACGCGACCGAGCGGCCGGCGTCGTCCAAGCAGCCGTCGCGTGCGCTCTTCTACAGGGGAGCCGCAGATTTCGCCGATGACACGCATGAGCGAGCGCCGTGCATGCGCCAGTCGGCGGCGAACGATCATGATCTCCTGGCTTCGATCTGTGTGATCTGCGGACTTTTCCTTATCGCCGGTGCTACCGAAGATCAGGCGCCAAGACAGGTGATCGCCCACCACGGCCGAGTCAATACATCGGCTTGATCGGCGTCGTCTGCGGCTGCCTTCAACTAACAGCCCTGGCCGCTACCCTGGCCGCTAATAGGCGAACTCGGTGAACACCGGGTCGACCGATTCATTCCAGCGGCCGGCATACAGATCGAGCAGCGTTTCGGCCGGCGTGACCCCGGTGTCCGCGATTTCGGCCAGCTGGTCGAGATACATCCGTTCGTCGCGATCCTGGCTGTCCAGGCGTGCGCGCCGTTCCAGCCCGCCCTGGGCGATGGCGACCACTTCGCGCGCGACATCCTGCAGGGTGCCGTCGCGAAACGGCGTTTTCAGGCCATGGATCGGCGCCTCGCGACGCAGGCGATTGCGTTCTTCGGCACTGAAATCGCGGCATAGCTGCCAGGCGGCGTCGAGGGCTTCGCTGTCGTAACACAGCCCGGCCCAGAGGGCGGGCAGCGCACACAGACGCCGCCAGGGGCCGCCGTCGGCGCCGCGCATTTCCATGAAGCGCTTCAGGCGCACCTCGGGAAACAGCGTGGTCAGATGATCGTCCCAGTCCGACAGCGTGGGCAGTTCGCCCGGCAGGGCCGGCAGCTTGCCGGCGAGAAAATCGCGAAACGACTGGCCTGAGGCATCGATATAGCGCCCGTCGCGATAGACGAAGTACATGGGCACGTCGAGCGCGTACTCGATATAGCGCTCGAAGCCCATGTCGTCGTCGAATACCCAGTCGAGCATGCCGGAGCGGTCGTTGTCGGTATCGGTCCAGATCTGGCTGCGATAGGACACGAAGCCGTTCGGCTTGCCCTCGGTGAAGGGCGAGTTGGCGAACAGCGCCGTGGCCACGGGCTGCAGCGCCAGGCCGACCCGGAATTTCTGGATCATGTCGGCTTCGGAGCCGTAGTCGATATTCACCTGCACGGTGGAGGTGCGCAGCATCATGTCCAGCCCGAGCGTGCCCACCTTGGGCATATAGGCTTTCATGATGTCGTAGCGCTGCTTGGGCATCCACGGCACGTCGGCCCGTGCCCATTTGGGCTGAAAACCCAGCCCCAGCAGGCCGACATTCAGCTCGGCGGCGACTTCCTTGACCTGTTTGAGATGCACGTGGATCTCGTCGCAGGTTTCATGGACCGTATCCAGCGGCGCGCCGGCAAGTTCGAGCTGGCCGCCGGGTTCGAGCGTGATATGACAACGGCCGAGTTCGAGCGCGACGAGGTTGCCGTTCTCGGTCATTGGCTGCCAGCCGAAGCGCTGCAGTTTTTCCAGGAAAGTTCGGATGCCGCGCTCGCCCTCGTAGGGCAGCGCCCTGAGGGTGTCGCGATCGAACACGAACTTCTCGTGTTCGGTACCCAGGCGCCAACGGCTCGGCGGCTTGCAGGCGTTTTCGAAGTATTCGATGAGCTGGCGGCGATCCGTGATCGTCGCGCCGCCGGATTGTGAAGGCGCCGACATGGATTCTCCAATCGGTCATGATCGCGGGCCGCGGGCCGCGCGCATCATGCTGCAGTCTGAATTTGGCGCATGGTAACGTTAAAAAGCATCGACCGGGATAGTTGGCGAATGCATTCAATACACGGCGCAGGTGCACGAGCGGCCGCGCGCGCAATCCGCGCTCGAGCGCCGGCGCGGCCGCGCGCGTTTGTCTGGAGTTCATCATGAGTACGGCCACCTCCAAATCGGCCCATATCGAGGCGCTGTTCCGGCTCACGCGATTGCATAAGCCGATCGGCATCTTCCTTGTGCTTTGGCCCATGCTCTGGGCGCTGTGGCTGGCGGCCGATGGCATGCCCGATCCCTGGGTGCTCTGTGTTTTCGTGCTCGGCGCGATCCTCATGCGCTCGGCCGGCTGTGTGATCAACGATTTCGCCGATCGCAAGATCGATGGCCACGTGCGACGTACCAGGGCGCGCCCGCTGGCCACGGGCGAAGTCAGTGCGCGCGAAGCGCTGGTTCTGTTTGTCGTGCTGTGTCTGGCCGCCTTTGTGCTGGTGCTTACGCTCAACGGCCTGACCATCGCCATGTCGGTGGTGGGCGCGGGGCTGGCGGTGCTTTACCCGTTTACCAAGCGAATGACGCATTGGCCGCAGATGTTTCTGGGCGCCGCTTTTGGCTGGGCCGTGCCCATGGCGTTCGCGGCACAGGCCGGCTTCGTACCGTGGGGCGGCTGGCTGCTGTTCGTGGCCACGCTCATCTGGGCGCTGGTCTACGACACCTTCTACGCCATGGTCGATCGCGACGACGATCTCAAGATCGGGGTCAAATCCACGGCTATTCTGTGGGGGCGCTACGATCGGGCCGTAATCGGTGTATTCCAGCTGCTGTTCTTCGCCTTGCTGATCGCGGTCGGCGGCGCGTTCGAGCTGGGCTGGCTGTATTACCTCGGACTGGCCGGCGGTGCGGCCATGGCGGTCAATCATCAGTGGCTTGCACGTCATCGCGAGCGCGATGCCTGTTTTCGTGCGTTCATGCAGCACAACATCCTGGGCGGGGTCATCTTTGCCGGCGTTGTCGCCGATCTCGCCATTCGCTAGGGTGCGTTCGCGCGCTCGTCGACCGCCTTCGATCAAAGGCCGGCCCCAAGCGCTGGCTTGTCTGTTCATGCATACGGTAATCGTCTATGAGTAACGCCGACCTGATCGCGCGCGATCTGAAAGTCGTCTGGCATCCCTGTACCCAGATGAAGGACACCGAGGCCATGCCGCCGGTGCCGATCAAGCGCGGCGAGGGCGTATGGCTGGAGGACTTCGACGGCAATCGCTATATCGATGCGGTGAGTTCCTGGTGGGTGAATATCTTCGGCCACGCCAACCCGGCCATCAACGACCGCATCAAGAGTCAGCTGGATACCCTCGAACACGTCATGCTGGCCGGTTTTTCACACGAGCCCGCGGTCGAGCTGGCCGAGCGGCTGGTGGATCTCACGCCGGCCGGGCTCACCCGCGCGTTCTATGCCGACAACGGTTCGGCCGCGGTCGAAGTCGCGCTCAAGATGAGCTTTCACTACTGGCGCAACACCGGCCACGGCGAAAAGACTCGATTCATCAACCTGGGCAACAGCTATCACGGCGAAACGCTCGGTGCGCTCGCGGTCGGTGATGTCGATCTTTACAAGAAGACCTACGAGCCGCTGTTGCTCAAGCCGCTGACCGCGCGCTCGCCCGATTGCTACCAGCGCGAGCCGGGCGTGAGCTGGCAAGAGCACAGCCGGGCGGTTTTCGCGGACATGGAGGCGCTGCTGGCCGAGCATGCGCACGAAACCTGTGCCGTGATCGTGGAGCCGCTGCTGCAATGCGCCGGCCATATGCGGATGTATCACCCGGTTTATCTGGAGCTGCTGCGCGAGGCCTGCGATCGCTACGGCGTACATCTCATTGCCGACGAAATCGCGGTGGGGTTTGGCCGTACCGGCACCCTGTTTGCCTGCGAGCAGGCAGGCGAAGAGGGTATTTCGCCGGATTTCATGTGTCTGTCAAAGGGGTTGACGGCAGGCTATCTGCCGCTGTCGATCACCATGACCACGGACGACATCTATGCAGCGTTCTACGACGACTACGCCAACCTCAACGCGTTCCTGCATTCGCATTCCTACACCGGCAACCCGCTGGCCTGTGCGGCCGCGTTGGCCACGCTAGACGAGTTCAAGCGCCGCGACCAGATCGCGGTCAATCGCCAGCTGGCGCAGCACATGGCCGACGCAGTCGCACCGCTGGCCGCGCATCCGAACGTGGGCGAAGTGCGCCAGACCGGCATGGTCGTAGCCATCGAAATGGTCGCCGACAAGGCCACGAAGACCCCGTTCGACTGGCGCGAGCGCCGCGGGATTCGCGTTTATCAGCATGCCTTGAGTCAGGGCGCACTGCTGCGCCCGCTGGGCGACGTGATCTATTTCATGCCGCCTTACGTCATTACGCCCGAACAGATCGCGCATCTGGGCAGGGTGGCTGCACAAGGCATAGAACGCGCCGTCTCGACTTGAGGCGAAAGCGCTGCTAGCCTGAGCCTGTCCGGCTGAGGCCGGCCCAGACACAACCGATTCTTGCATCCGCAAACGAGAAACGGTCGCCGTAACGGCGGCCGTTTTGTTTTCGGGTGCGTTGTTTTTCCGAGGTGGAGCGATGGACAAGACACCGCTGACGCAGACCGGCGCCGACGCGCTACGTGATGAGCTCAAGCGACTCAAGAAGACCGAGCGCCCGCGCATCGTGGCGGCGATCGAGGAGGCGCGTGCTCATGGCGATCTCAAGGAGAACGCGGAGTACCACGCAGCCAAGGAAGAACAGGGCTTCAACGAGGGTCGTATCAACGAGATCGAGTCGAAGCTTGCCACCGCGCAGATTATCGATGTCGCCCGCGTGGGTGCCCAGGCAAACGGTCGCGTGGTGTTCGGCGCCACGCTGGACCTGGCCGACGAGGACAGCGGCGAGGAGTTCACCTACCAGATCGTTGGCGAAGATGAAGCCGACATCAAGAAAGGACTTCTGTCGTTCGCCTCGCCGATTGCCCGTGCGCTGATCGGCAAGACCGAAGGCGATGTGGTCGATATCGAGGTGCCGGGCGGGCGCCGCACGCTCGAAATCGTCGAGGTGCGCTATATCTGATCGCGCTAGCGCTGCCGTGACCGGGCGTCGCGGCAGCGTCCCGACTACGTTTTTTCGGGGTTGGGACGATACAGCGTTGCGGTACGCCCGATCTGCTGTACGCAGGCCGCCTCGAGGCGTTCGCAAATCTGTTCGACCTCGGCACGTCGATCCTGTTTTTCTTCGGTAGCAAGCTTGACCTTCACCAGCTCATGATCGAACAGGGCGCGATCGATTTCAGCCAGTACAGGTTCGCTCAATCCGGCTGCGCCGGTTTGCACCACAGGCTTGAGGTGGTGAGCCTGTTTTTTGAGTGCGCGGCGGGATGCGGCATCGAGGTCTAGGGGCATTGGCGGTTTCACGACAGCTGGCTGAAAACAGCGCAACAGTATACGACCCATGAGCAAGCGCAGCGATACACGCCGTTGGCTGGACAAGCATCGTAACGATCCCTACGTGCGGGCAGCGCAGAAGGATAATTACCGCTCGCGCGCGGTCTACAAGCTGGCCGAGGTCGATGAGCGCGACCAGCTGCTCAAATCCAAGCAGTGCATCGTCGACCTTGGGGCGGCGCCCGGCGGCTGGAGCCAGTACTGTAGACGCCAGCGTCCACAGGCGCGCGTGGTGGCACTGGACCGCCTGGATATGAAACCGATCGACGGGGTGGATTTTCTCAACGTCGATTTCGCCGAACAGGCCGGGGTGGATAGCCTGATGCAGGCGCTGGGCAGCGACCGCGTCGATCTTGTACTTTCCGACATGGCCCCCAATTTGACAGGGATCATGGTGGCCGATCAGGCCGGCGTGATGCAGTTGGCAGAACTCGCGCTGGATCTGTGCGCTTCGGTGCTGGACGCTGAAGGCGATCTGTTCATCAAGGTGTTTCAGGGCGAGGGTTTCGACGAAATGCTGGTCGATATGCGCAAACGCTTTCGACGCGTGGCGGTGCGCAAGCCCAAGGCCTCGCGCGATGCGAGCCGCGAAATGTATCTGTTGGGCCAGGGCTGGCGTACATGAAGCTGTGGGATAAAGCAGCAGGCCGACAGGCCGATTGTTTATACTGTCCGCTACCAGGTCGGACACCAATCATACGACCGCAGGATCGCGGTCGAGGATGTAGATCTTGAACGAACTAGCTAAGAATCTGCTGTTGTGGGTCGTGATCGCGCTCGTGCTGATGAGCGTGTTCTCGAGCTTCGCGCCGTCGACGTCGAACGCCAACGAGGTGCCGTACTCGCAGTTCCTCGACCAGGTCGAAAACGGCAGCGTGTCGCAGGTCAATATCGAGGATCAGCGGATCCGCGGCCAGCTCAAGTCCGGCCAGAAGTTCGCGACGTTCAGCCCCGAGTCCGACAACAAGGCCATGATCGGCACGCTGCGCCAGCACGACGTCGAGATCGTGGGCGAGCCGCCGGATCAGGGCTCGTTCCTCAAGCAGATTCTCATCTCCTGGTTCCCGTTCCTGCTGCTGATCGGCGTCTGGATCTATTTCATGCGCCAGATGCAGGGCGGCGGCGGTGGCCGCGGCGCGATGTCCTTCGGCAAGTCCAAGGCGCGCATGATGCAGGCCGACCAGGTCAAGATCACCTTCGCCGACGTGGCTGGTGTGGAAGAAGCCAAGTCCGAGGTTCAGGAACTGGTTGAATTCCTGTCCGAGCCGGGCAAGTTCCAGCGCGTGGGCGGCAAGATTCCGCGCGGCGTGCTCATGGTCGGCTCTCCGGGTACCGGCAAGACGCTGCTGGCCAAGGCCATCGCCGGCGAGGCCGGGGTGCCGTTCTTCTCCATCTCGGGCTCCGACTTCGTCGAGATGTTCGTGGGCGTGGGCGCATCGCGTGTGCGCGACATGTTCGAACAGGCCAAGAAGCAGTCGCCCTGCATCATCTTCATCGACGAAATCGATGCGGTCGGCCGCCAGCGTGGCGCCGGCCTGGGCGGCGGGCATGACGAGCGCGAGCAGACCCTCAACCAGCTGCTGGTCGAAATGGACGGTTTCGAAGGCAGCGAGGGCGTGATCGTGATCGCGGCCACCAACCGGCCCGACGTGCTCGATCCGGCGCTGCTGCGCCCCGGTCGTTTCGACCGCCAGGTGGTGGTGCCGCTGCCGGACGTGCGCGGTCGCGAGCAGATTCTGAAAGTGCACATGAAGAATGTGCCAATTCACGACAACGTGAAGGCCTCGATCATCGCCCGTGGCTGCCCGGGTTTTTCGGGTGCGGATCTGGCCAACCTGGTCAACGAGGCGGCGCTGTTCGCCGCGCGCGCCAACAAGAAGCTCGTGGTTCAGGAAGACTTCGAGCGCGCCAAGGACAAGATCATGATGGGCGCGGAGCGCAAGTCCATGGTCATGACCGAGGACGAGAAGCGCCTGACCGCCTATCACGAAGCCGGCCACGCAATTATCGGCCTGACCGTGCCCCAGCACGATCCGGTGCACAAGGTCACCATCGTGCCGCGCGGTCGTGCCCTGGGCGTGACCATGTTCTTGCCCGAAGAGGATCGCTACAGCTATTCCAAGCAGCGGCTGATCAGCCAGATTTGCACGCTCTACGGCGGGCGTCTGGCCGAGGAGATCATCTTCGGCAAGGAAGCGGTGACCACCGGTGCCTCGAACGATATCGAGCGCGTCACCGAAATCGCCCGCAACATGGTTACCAAGTGGGGTCTGTCCGACCGGCTTGGCCCCATCGCCTACGATACGGAAGACAATCAGCCCTTCCTGGGCAAGGCGGCCAGCCAGTCGAGCGGTATTTCCGACGAGACGGCGCATGCGATCGACAAGGAAATCCGCTCCATCATCGACGGCTGCTACGAGCGCGCCAAGCAGATTCTCGAGGATCATATGGACAAGCTGCATATGATGTCGGATGCGCTGATGAAGTATGAAACCATCGATCGCAAGCAGATCGACGAAATCATGCAGGGGCGCGAGCCCGGCCCGCCCGAAAGCTGGGACGACTCGGATACGCCGAGCTCGGGCGGCGGCAATACGCCGACCGCGAGCGCGCCGGATTCCGATACCTCGTCCGACAAGCAGGACAAGGACGACAAGGGTGTGCCGAGCCCCGCGCACCATCGCGAATCCTGATTCCATCCGGGTTTGAGAAAGCCGGCAGGCAGCGTCTGCCGGCTTTTTCGTTCCAATGACAAGAAGTGATTTGCAGCGGTTCGTTGCCGTGTGGAGCGACGCGTGTATTTGAGTAGTCGTAACAGGCGTCTGGCGCTGTCCACGCCCGTGGTCATGGGTATTCTCAACGTCACCCCGGACTCCTTTTCCGACGGCGGCGCCTATGTGGAGACGACACGGGCGGTCGATCACGCGCTGGCGATGGTCGAGCAGGGCGCAGCGATCATCGATGTGGGCGGCGAGTCCACTCGGCCGGGCGCGGATCCGGTCGACGAAGGCGAAGAGCTGGCGCGCGTGCTGCCGGTGATCGAAGCCCTGCGCGCGCAGAGCGATGTGTTCATTTCGATCGATACGGTCAAGCCGTCGGTGATGCGCGCCGCCTGTGCGGCCGGGGCCGACATGATTAATGACGTCATGGCGTTGCGCGCCCCCGGGGCGCTCGAGGCGGCGCGCGATAGCGAGGCTTCGGTTTGTCTGATGCATATGCAGGGCGAGCCGCGCACCATGCAGTCGGCCCCGGCTTATCGCGATGTCGTCGCCGATGTGCGCGCGTTCCTGGCCGAGCGTGTAGCGGCCTGTCGCGAAGCGGGTATCGACGACAGCCGTCTTTGCGTGGACCCTGGCTTCGGCTTTGGCAAGACGCTCGCGCACAACCTGGCGCTTATGCGTCGGCTGCGCAGTTTTGTCGACGACGGCCTGCCCGTGCTGGTCGGCGTATCGCGTAAATCCATGTTCGCGAAGTTACATGGCCACGACGATATGGACAGTCGTATTCATGCCAGCGTGACGGCTGCCTTCTGGGCGGCGACCCAGGGCGCAGGTATCATTCGCAGCCACGATGTGGCCCCGACCGCCGAGGCGCTCACGCTCGCCGCGGCGCTGGTCGATAACTGATTCACCGGTTCAACAAGGAAGACACGACCGTGGCGCAGCGATATTTTGGAACGGACGGCATTCGTGGCGAAGTAGGCGAAGCGCCGCTGACGCCTGATTTCGCGCTCAAGCTCGGCTGGGCGGCCGGCCGCGTGCTGGTTCGCCGTCTGGGTGAGCGCGGCGTGCCGGAAAGCGCCGGCGAGCGCGCCCAGGTGCTCATCGGTAAGGACACGCGCCTGTCGGGCTATATGTTCGAGTCGGCCTTGGAAGCCGGTTTCGCGGCCGCCGGCGTGGACGTGCTGCTGGTCGGCCCGCTGCCGACGCCGGCGATCGCCTATCTGGCGCGCACCTTCCGGGCCGGCGCGGGCGTGGTCATCAGCGCGTCGCACAATCCGTTTTCAGACAACGGCTTCAAGTTCTTTTCGCACTACGGGCAAAAGCTGGCCGACGAGGTCGAGGCGGAAATCGAGGCCGAGCTGGACCAGCCGCTGGTGTGCGTGGATTCCGATCGTCTCGGGCGCGCGCGCCGCGTGGAAAGCGCGCCCGGGCGCTACATCGAGTTCTGCAAATCCACCGCGCGCTTCGAAAACGGCGGCCTGTCGGGCATGAAGATCGTGCTCGACTGTGCCCACGGTGCGACCTATCACGTCGCACCCGATGTATTTCGCGAACTCGGCGCGCAGGTGGCGGTGATCGGGGCGTCGCCGGACGGGCTCAACATCAACCGCGATGTGGGGTCTACCCATCCAAAGGGTTTGTCCGACGCGGTGCGCGCACACGGCGCTGACGTGGGCATCGCGCTCGACGGTGACGGCGACCGCTGCATCATGGTCGATCACGAAGGCAATATCGTCGACGGCGATCAGCTGCTCTACGTCATCGCCAACGCCCGTCGTCAGGCCGGCGAGTTGCAGGGGCCGGTCGTGGGTACGCTGATGAGCAATCTGGGGCTCGCGCTGGCCTTCAAGCGCGACGGCGTCGAGTTCGAGCGTGCCAAGGTGGGCGACCGCTACGTCTTCGAACGCCTGCGCGCGCTGGGCGCGAACGTGGGCGGCGAGTCCTCGGGCCATATCCTTTGCCTGGATCGAGCCACCACCGGCGACGGTATCGTGTCGGCCCTGCAGGTGCTGGCGGCGATGGTGAGCACGGGTTCAAGCCTGCGCACGCTGGTCACCCCGGTCGACAAGTGTCCGCAGACTCTGATCAACGTGCGCATCACCCGCGGCAGTGCAGATAGCCTGATGCAGAACACGCAGGTCGTGGACGCGGTGCGCGACGTGGAAAATACGCTGGGCGACGAAGGTCGCGTATTATTGCGCCCCTCGGGCACCGAGCCGCTTCTGCGCGTGATGGTCGAAGGCACCGACGCGGGTGCCGTCGAAGACTGCGCCAACCGGCTTGCAGAAAGCGTGCGACAAGCCGCAGCCGCCTGAACAAAATCAACAAGACGACCATAGAGGGTATTCGATGAGCCGCAGGATGCTGATCGCAGGCAACTGGAAAATGAACGGCGATGCCGCCCGGGTGGACGCCTTCGCGCGGGCGCTGAGCGCGGACGCCGGCGCCATCTCGGCCGACATGCTGGTTTGCGTGCCGTTCGTCTATGTCGAGCGTCTGGCCGCCGGTCTGGCGGATGCGCCGGTCGCACTTGGCGCTCAGAACCTTGCCGCGGAAGTCGACCCAGGTGCGTTTACCGGCGAAGTCAACGGCGCGATGCTGGCGGATGTCGGCTGTCGTTACGTAATCGTGGGGCATTCCGAACGACGCGCGCTGTACGGCGAAACCGACGCCGTCGTCGCGGCCAAGGCCAGCGCAGCCGTGGCCGCCGGTCTCACGCCGATTGTCTGCGTTGGCGAAACGCTGGAGCAGCGAGAAGCCGATCAGACGGAAGCGGTCCTGGCCGCGCAGCTTGCGGCCCTGTTCGAACAGTGTGATCGCGCGACGCTGGCCGCGGCCGTGATCGCATACGAGCCGATCTGGGCGATTGGTACCGGCCGCTCGGCCTCGCCCGAGCAGGCCCAGGACGTCCACGCATTTTTGCGCGGACAAATCGCCGACAGGGATGCTACAATTGCCGAATCGGTTCTGCTGCTTTACGGCGGCAGCGTAAAGCCGGACAATGCCGCGGCGTTATTCGCCGGGGCGGACGTCGACGGCGCGCTGATTGGCGGCGCTTCGCTCAAGGCCGATTCATTCTTGGACATCGCGCGCGCGACCGGTTAGGCTCGCGCTCGTTCACAGGCTCTGGCATGGTTTATACAATACTGGTCGTCATCCAGGTCGTTGTTGCATTAGCTCTTATCGGGCTGATCCTCGTGCAGCATGGCAAGGGTGCAGACGCGGGTGCTGCCTTTGGCAGTGGCGCATCGGGTACGGTTTTCGGGGCCAAGGGTTCTGCGAACTTCATGACCCGTGCGACCGCCTCGCTGGCGACGGTATTCTTTGCCATCAGCCTGACGCTGGCCTACCTGATCAACGGTGCGAGCACGCCCACGGGCAGTGTGACCGATCAGGTGCAGCAGCAGGCGCCGGGTTCGTCGCTGTTGTCGGACGGTAACAACAACGGCGTGGCCGGCGACGAAGTGGTCACCGGCGACGGTTCGGCGTCCAACGCCGATAACGAAGACCAGAGTGCGCCTGCCGACACGGGTTCGGCGGCGCCGCAAGAAGTTCCGTCCGATAACGGCGACAACGCCGACACGGACGAACCCAGTGCGCAGGTGCCCGAATAGGGCGTGCACGGGTCCACGATCATGCCGACGTGGTGGAATTGGTAGACACGCTGTCTTGAGGGGGCAGTAGCGAGAGCTGTGCCGGTTCGAGTCCGGCCGTCGGCACCATACAATTTGTCAGCGACGTGAGAGGCACGCCAGCGGCGATATGCGAGTCACGATCAGAAAGGGCTTGGACCTGCCAATCGGCGGCGCTCCGAGACAGGTCATTCAGGATGCGTCGCCGGTCAGTCGCGTCGCGGTCGTCGGCACCGACTACCACGGCATGAAGCCGACGATGGCGGTCAGCGAGGGCGATCGCGTCAAGCTCGGCCAGCCGCTTTTCGAAGACAAGAAGACCCCTGGGGTTATCTATACTGCGCCGGGCGCGGGTGAGGTGGTCGCGATCAATCGCGGCGCCAAGCGCGTGCTTCAGTCCGTGGTCATCCGGCTCGACACCGGTGCCGGCGCCGATGACGAAATTACCTTCGAATCGCATAGCCCGGAGAAGCTGGGCGAGCTCGACCCCGTGCGTGTGGAACGTACGCTGATAGAGTCGGGCCTTTGGACGGCGTTGCGCACGCGCCCGTTTAGCAAAGTCCCCGCCCCGGGCACGCGCCCGCGCTCTATTTTCGTGACCGCGATCGATACCAATCCGCTCGCGGCTGATCCGGCAGTGATCGTCAATCAGCGACGCTCCGATTTCGTCAATGGTTTGCGCGCGCTGTCGCGGCTGACCGAAGGGTCGGTCTATATCTGCAAGTCGCCGGGGGCGGATATCCCGCAGCCTGGCGGCAGTCAGTTCGTGACCGCGGAGTTCGAGGGCAAGCACCCCGCGGGCCTGGTTGGTACGCATGTGCATTTTCTCGATCCCGTAAGCGTCAATACGCGTGTCTGGCACCTAGGGTATCAGGATGTAATGGCGATCGGCGCG